>DATCNF010000325.1:0-6802 GCA_036565325.1 Candidatus Dormiibacterota bacterium
GGGGCTGTCCTGCACCGAGATCAGGATGATCGCGATCGCCGGCAGCTCGACCTTGAGGTCGTGCGCGAGCCGGATCCCATCCTTGTCGGGCAGGTTGACATCGACCACCATCACGTGCGGCTGCAGGCGGCGGGCCTCTTCCTTCGCCAGCTGGGCGGTGTGCGCGGTGCCCGCTACCGCAATGCCCGACTCGAAGGCCAGCAGCCGGCCCAGGTTGGCGGCGGTGCGATGGCTGTCGTCAACGATGACGACCCGGATGCTGTCCGGGTCGTCACCTTGGTGTCCGGTCAGGTCGGTGGCTACTGAGTCCCGGAGAAGTTCCAGCGCTTGTCGGCCGACGCCGGGCCCACGCCGTGGGCGGCGGTGGCGTCAGCGCAGGTCGGGTCGGGCTTGGTGTCCTGGGGCTTGTAGTCCTGGTAGGAGCCGAGGGTGTAGGTGAGGCTGGTATTGGGCTGCAGCCAGCGCATGAACTCCCAGTCGCACTGGGTCATGACGAGGGTGAGGCTGCTGGCGACGCCTCCGCTCTGGGACGAGGCCGGCTGTCCGCCGGTGGAGACCTGGCCGGTCGCCGCGCCGACCTTGAGGACGTGCACGTTGGTGAACACGGTCTTGGTCACCGACCGGGGCGGACCCACCTGCGCACCGGTGGTCTGCTGGAAAACGGTGACCTGCGCGGTAGCGATGATGTTGATGTAGTCGCCGGCCTGGATGAAGCCGGCCACGCCGGTCTGCTCGCTGGTCGGGATCGTGGCCGCCTCGAAGCCCTTGGGAATGGGCAGGTAGGCGGGCTGGACCTGGACCGCGTCGATGCTGTTGGCCAGCATGTTCTGGGTGATCGGCTGGCCCTGCGCGATCTTGATCTCGGCCACGGCCCCGGTGGAGTTGGTCCCCGTGCCGGAGCCCGGGCTGGCCTGGGCGGAGCCCTTGCCGATCACGTCGTCGATGGACTTATAGGTGCCGGGGGGCACGTCGCCGTTCCAGGCCTGCAGCTTGAGGTCATCCCTCGTGAGCGCGGCGCGGAAGGGGATGTCGCGGGCGGCGACCACGATGTTGGAGCTGCCTCCCGAGCCACCGCCCCCGCCTCGGGCACCGCCGAAGGCAAAAATGAGCACGAAGGCCAGAGCGGCGAGAGCGACGCCTGCAATGATGAAGATGCGACTGGTGTTGGCACGCGGTCGTGCTGGTTGGGCGACTGCCAAGCTGATTATTCCTCCCGCTTCGAGGTTCCCGAAAAGTGCCGCCATTATATGGACGACCCTGCCCGGTGGACCCCGCCATGCGAAACAAGTGTTTTTTGCGACCGGGGTGGACGTGGGGGAGGCGCCGAGGGGAGCCTCCCCCGCTCCTCAAACGCCTGCGAGTGCTCCTAAGGGTGCAGGATCGTGACCACGTTGGAGAACATGTGGTTCAACTGCGACCCCATCGAAATAAGGATGAAGATGGCGACGATGGAGACCATGATCAGGATGAGGGCGTACTCCACCAGGCCCTGACCGGACTCCCCGTGACGGTGTCGTTTGAGCACCCGAGGCACCGAGCCCCGAGAAACCACTTTGTGCATCACCTCCCAAAGCTGTTGCTGCCTGCGGCATGAGTCGGGCAACGCGACTATGACGCCTTTATTGCCGGCGTGCGCGCGTCACCAAAGAAGAGGGCCCCCCGAAGGGAGCCCTCTTTGAAGGTTCTTCGCTGACCTACGACTAGGTGCCCAGAGCGGAGACGACGTTGGAGAAGACGTTCTTGATCTGGTTGCCCATCGTAAGAAGGATGACGATAACCACGATCGAAACCAGCACCAGGATCAGAGCGTACTCGACCATACCCTGACCTTCCTGGCGGCTGGTAAGGCCGCGAAGCTTGAAGTACAGGCTCAACATATTGCTTTTCACCTCCTTCTTTTATGAATAGACCCGTTTAGGGTTCGGGGACTACAACGCGCCACTCGGCGGTTTCCTGCGCCTTTCGGGTCGGGCGGGATCATACGAGCTACCGGTGATCTGCGCAACGCCTTAAATGAACTTGGCCCGGCAGGTAAGGCCCGGCTCCGCCGGGCCGTTTGAGTCCGCCCTCCAAAGGTTGAGGACACTGCGAGGAGTCCAAAAGGGAGGTAGGTCCGCGGGAGGAACCGCCAGGTTCTTCCCGCGAAGCGGAGCGCAGCGGAGCGTCGTCGGCGTCAGCCGGTGACCGGCAGCTCGGCCTCCACGAAGGTTCCCGAGCCCGGCCGGCTGCGCACCTCCAGCGTCCCGCCGGCCGCCACCGCGCGCTCCCGCATGCCGATCAGACCCAGTCGCGGAGGATCGCCGCCGGCCACCGCAGTGGCGACGTCGAAGCCCTGGCCGTCGTCCCGAATCCGGATCCCGGCGCTGTCCCCGCGGATGTCGACGTCAACTGCCACGCGCCCCGCGTGGGCGTGCCGGCGGATGTTGTTGAGGGCCTCGGTGACGATCCAGTAGAGGGCCTGCTCGATCGCCGCCGGCAGCTCCCGATCTTCGCCGGCGACCTTCAGCTGGCAGGGGGTGCCGGCCTCCTCCTCCCACTCCGCGGTCAGGCGCCGGAGGGCGGGCACCAGCCCCTCCTTCTCGAGCGCGGCCGGCCCCAGGTCGGCCAGGTAGCGGCGCATGTCCTCGACGGCGTTCCGGACCGTGGCCTTGAACTCAGCCAGCTCGGCGGCCAGGCGCTCGGGGTCGCGGTCCAGCAGCCGCTCCAGGATCTCGACCTCCAGGACCAGGTTGGAGAGCGTCTGCGCGGGGCCGTCGTGGATGTCGCGCGCCAGCCGGCGGCGCTCCGCCTGCAAAGCCTCCTCGACGGCGCCGGGCCCCGGCTGGGGACTGCCCCCCAGGCGTGCCGAGAGCTCACCGCGGCGGACGGCCAGCTGGTCTGCGCGGTCGAAGATGGCCTCGCGCTCCTCCGCCGAGAAACGCTCCGGGTTGCGGGCCAGGTGGCGCCGGATCACGCGTGCGTCGGCGAGCTCCGATTCGACGCTGGCCAGCTCGGCGGCCAGGTTATCCAGGTCCTCGCCGAGCGCGCTCAAGCTAGGATGCCGGGACAAGTGGCGGCCGAGAGCGTCCCCGTGAGCGCGCAGGACCGGCGTCGGGGAGGCTCGTACTGGTTCGACATCGTTTTCGGGCGGCTCATTCCGGCGCTCTTCTTCAGCGTCTTCATAGTCGACAAGCTGCTGCTGGTGGTCGCGAGCTGGTCCCGGGTCAGCAAGCCCAATTCGCAGGCGTCAGATTACCTCGACGCCCTCGATCAACTGCTGGGGTTGGTGTATTTCACGATGCTCGTCGCGCTCTACGTGGTGCGCCTGCCCAAGCGCGCCGGCGACGCCCGGCCGCTGATCATCGCGGTCAGCTTCATCGGCTCCTTCTCGGTGATCGCGATCAGCTTCCTGCCCGGGGTCACCCCGCGCTCGGCCCTACTGCTGCCGTCGGCCATCCTGATCGTGGCCGGCCTCGTCTACACGGTGTGGGCCCTGTCCTACCTCCGGCGGTCGTTCTCGATCATGCCGGAGGCGCGGCGCTTGGTGACCGGAGGCCCCTACGCGCTCAGCCGCCACCCGCTCTACCTCGGCGAGGGCACCGCCGCGATCGGGCTCTACCTGCCCACCATCGGGCCGATCGGCCTGCTCGGGCTGGCCGTCTTCCTGGGCGCCCAGTACGTGCGCATCCGGGCCGAGGAGCGGGTGCTGGAGCGGGAGTTCCCGGATTACTCGGAATATCGGCGGCGGGTGCCGCGCTACGTCCCCGACCCCGTCCGCCTGCTGCGCAGCCTCCAGCGCCCCTGACCACGGCCGCGCGGTGGCTGACGCCCCGCACGCTGCTCCTGGGCGGGGTCATGGTCTCGCTGCTGGCGGCGTTCACCTCGACCCAGGCCGACCCCGACTTCTGGTGGCACCTGCGCATCGGCCAGTGGATGCTGACCCACGGCCTGCCCCGGACCGACATCTTCACCTACACGGTCCCCGACCACCGCTGGACCGACCACGAGTACCTGACCGAGATCGCGATGGCCTGGGTCCAGGGCTGGGGCGGCCTGCTGGCGATCTCGATCGGGTTCGGCCTGCTGACCTGGGCCGGCTTCTGGCTGTTGTTCGTGACCGCCCGGGCCCACCGCGAGCCCTACGTGATCGCGGCCCTGGGCCTGGTCCTGGCCGCCCTCGCGGGCGCGCCCATCTGGGGACCGCGCGCCCAGATGATCACCTTCTTCCTCGTCTGCCTGGAGCTGTACTGGATCCGCACGTATCTGTCCGGCCGCAGCCGGGCCCTCTACTGGTTCCCGCTCGTGATGGTGCTCTGGGCCAACCTTCACGGGGGCTGGGCGATCGGCTTCGTGTTCCTGGGCCTGGCCTTCGTGGCCGAGGCCCTCAGGCTGGTGGTCGATCGCCGCGACCCCGCGGCCTGGGCTCATCTGCGCCGCCTGGCCGTGATCGGCGCCGCCAGCGGGCTGGCGGTGCTGGCCACGCCCCACGGGCCCGGGCTGCTCCTGTACCCCTTCGCGACCCAGGGCAGCGTCGCCCAGCAGAGCCTGATCGTGGAGTGGTTCTCGCCCGACTTCCACCGCCTGGACCTCAAGCCGTTCGAGGCGATGCTGATCCTGCTCTTCACGGGCTTCGTGCTCAGGAGGCCGTCCCTCTACGAGCTCCTGCTCTCGATCACGGTGCTGGTGGCGGCGCTGCAGTCGGTGCGCCACATCGCGCTCTTCGTGGCGGCCGCCACCCCGATCCTGATCACGACCTGGTCGGCGATCTGGCAGCGCTTCAGCACCGGACGGGCGTGGAGGCTGGGGGCGGCGCCGCCGCGGCCGTTCTTCGCCGTCACCACGGCCCTCGCCCTGCTCCTGATCAGCGCGTCCACCGTGGCCGTGATCGCGTCCCATCTCCGCCAGCAGGACGACGTCATCACTTCGGAGTTCCCGGTGGGCGCCGCCGACTATCTGGCGGCCCATCCCGAGGTGGGAACCCGGATGTTCAACCAGTACGGCTATGGCGGGTACCTGGCCTATCGCTTCTATCCCGACCCCAACCGCCGCGTCTACATCTTCGGCGAGGCCGAGCTGATGGGCGACGACCTGCTCCACCGCTACCAGGACGTCGCCTCGCTGCGCGCCAACTGGACCCAGGTGCTGGACCAGGACCGCGTCGACTACGTGGTCTTCAACCGGGGCGAGGCGCTGTCCAACGTGCTGGCCACCGAGCCGGGCTGGGAGCGCGTCTACCAGGACGCCTACACCGAGATCTACGTCAGGCGGTAGATCCGGGCGTTGGGGGTGTCGTAGACCGGCGCGCCGAACCCGACCGGCGCGCCCCGACCCAGGTCCGAGGTCCACACCAGGTAGGTGATGTCGTGCTCGCGTGCGTACTGGGCGGCGTCCTGCTCTCCGCGGAGGACGGCCGCTGCTTCCAGCTGCTTCCCGTAGTACTGGTAGGTCTCGCTGTACTGCCCCACGTACGCCGAATCCGAGCTGTAGGCCGGCACATAGAGGCCGAAATGGCCGGTCGAGAGCACGATGCCGCGGGGGTGGGAGTCGAGCCAGGCCAGCGCGCCCACCTCGTCGGTGCTCAACGAGTACTGGGGCGCGGTCGCGAACAGGATCGGGGCCGCGACCAGGTAGAAGGACCCCACGGCGGCGAATGACACGTAAGCGAACGGCACCAGGCCGATGGCCCGGCCGCGCAGCCGGGGCACGACCTGCTCGTACAGGCCCCGCGCGGCCAGCACGATCAGAGGCAGGTAGATGCCGTCGAAGAAGCGGCGGCGCAGGTTGCCGGCCGGGTTGGGGGTCCAGAGGATGAGCGCCAGGAGCACGATCCAGGCCAGGAGAAAGACGTCCGCGCGGCCGCGCCGGCGCAGGGCTCCGGGCACGCCGAGGGCCGCCAGGAGGACCTGGGGCGCCAGGGCCAGGGAGAGGCTGAGGCCGTCGGGAGGCAGGTTGTTGCGCCACTGCAGGCTCCAGCGCACCACCTCGGGCACGTGCGAGGAGCCCCACCAGGAGTAAGCGACGTAGGGCAGCGCGATCCCGAAGGCGAGCCCGAAGGCGGCGTAGCCGCGGAGGGACACCTGCCGGTACAGGAGGGCGACCGCGAAGGCGCCGCCGAGCAGGATCGGCATCTGGGCGTGGATCGAGGCCAGGCCGAGCCAGGCCAGCCCGCCCGCCAGCCCGTAGCCCAGGCTGCCACGCTCGGCCGCCCGCAGGGTGAGCACGCAGGCGGCGGCCAGGAAGGCGGCCGCCCAGGCGAAGTGCGGGAGGGCGAGCACCGAGTAGAAGGCGCTCAGCTCCGGCATCCGCCAGTCCAGGGTGTCGGTCTGCTGGCCGAAGAGGTAGGGCTTGCCGATGGCCTGGATCACGTAGCCCATGCCCAGGCCGACGGCCAGGAAGCAGATCGCGAAGCGACGCGCGCGGGGATCGTCGACGAACTCCCGGATGAAGGCCCAGGCCGCGGCCAGCAGCGCGAACGCGCCCGCCACCCGCATGGCGTGGAACATGAACATGAGGTCGACGTGCAGCAGCGCGGCCAGGTGGCCGAGCGCGATCCACCAGGTGAAGAAATAGGCGCCGGTGCCGGGCTCCGTGGAGTAGCGGTTGGTCCAGATCCAGCTGCCCTCCCAGCCCTCGCGCATCTTGGCCAGGTAGGTGTTGGCGTCGTCGGCCAGGAAGAAGAAGCCCATGAACTGGCGGCCGGGTGGCTGCGCCGTCCAGGCGTAGGCGTAGGGGATCATGGTGATGACCGCCAGGGCTGCCGCCAGCGCGATGGGGAGGGCCCATGCCCCTGGGCGGGGCATGGTGAGCGTTCTAGCCGCCCCGG
>DATCNF010000326.1:0-2936 GCA_036565325.1 Candidatus Dormiibacterota bacterium
GGGTTTGGGCGTCGGCCTGGGGGTCGGTGCCGGGGTGGGCGTGGCGGTTGGCACGGGGGTCGGCGCCGGGATCACCGGCGCCACCGTGGGCGCGCCTGAGGGTTCGGGGGTCGGTAGGAGAGTGGCGGCCGGCGTGGGCGCGGCCGCCACCGGCTCGGCGGGCAGCGCCGCGGCAGCGGGCTTCTGAGCCTGGCCGTAGGGCAGCCAGCTGAGGCCCGATCCTGCGAAGGGCAGCCAGCTCGGCGCCCGGCCGGTCATCCAGACCAGGCTGCCCGGGCCATTGCCGAGCAGGAAGGTGACGACCAGCAGCGTCACCGTGAGCGCGATCGCGCCCGAAGCGATCCGGTTCAGGTGCAGGGCGGTCGGCCGGCGGCGGGCGGCCAGCCGAATAGAACTGGTGCTCATCTCTCTCCGCCCGCATCAACGGGAGGCGGAATCGATTCCTGCGCCGGTCGCTATTTGTGGGGGCCTCGACCCTCGGAGGCGTTCAGGGCAGCCCAGACGCGGTCGGGCGTGCAGGGCATCTCCAGGTGCCGGATGCCGAGGTGCGCGAGGGCGTCGATGACCGCGTTCCAGACCGCCGGCGTGGACCCGATCGTCCCCGACTCGCCGATCCCCTTGGCGCCCAGCGGGTTGTTCGGCGTCGGGGTCTCGGTGTAGGCGGTCTCCGGGTTCGGCAGCTCGTTGGCGGTGGGCACCGAGTAGTCGAGCAGGCTGGCGGTGCGGGGGTTGCCGTCGGAGTCGTAGACGACCTCCTCGAAGAGCGCCTGGGCCACGCCCTGGGCGATGCCGCCGTGGACCTGGCCCTCGACGAGCATCGGGTTGAGGACGGTCCCGCAGTCGTCGACCGCGATGTGGCGCGCGAGCCGCACGTGGCCGGTCTCGGAGTCGACCTCGACCACCGCGATGTGGCAGCCGAACGGGTAGCTGGACTCGGCGAAGGCGTCGGCCTCAGCGGGCCCCAGCCCGGCCCCCGCCAGTTCGGCCCAGGTCATGCCCCGGGCCGGGACGCCGCGCACCCGCAGCCCGCCCTCGGCGGCCTCCAGGTCTTCGGGCGCCACCTCGAGCTTGGCCCCCGCCAGCTCGCGGGCCTGCTCCAGCAGCAGGTCGCACGCGGCCACCACGGCGCTGCCTCCCAGCTGCAGCGAGCGGGACCCCCCGGTGCCGTCGCCGCGGGCGACCCGGCCGGTGTCGCCCTCGATCACGATCACCTGCTCCATACCGACGCCCAGGCGGTCGGCGGCCAGCATCGAGAAGGCCGTCTCGTGCCCCTGCCCCGAGCTCGCGGTCCCGACACGGACCGTGACCAGGCCCTTGGCGTCCACCTCGACGCCTCCAAACTCGGTCGGCGAAGCCGGCGACGTCACCTCCACGTAGCAGGAGACACCGATCCCCAGCAGGACCGGATCTCCCGCCGCGCGGCGCCGGCGCTGCTCCTCACGGAGTGCGCCGTACCCGGCCATCTCCACGGCCTTTTCGAGAGTGGCGGCGTAGTCGCCGGAGTCGTACACGGCATGGGTGGGGGTCTCATAAGGAAAGTCCTCCGCCCTCAGCAGGTTGATCCGCCTGAGCGCGACCGGGTCCATGTCCAGCTTCACCGCCAGGAGGTCCAGCGACCGCTCGAGCAGCGCGGTGGCCTCCGGCCGGCCGGCGCCGCGGTAGGCCGCCGTGGGGGTGGTGTTGGTCGCATAGGAGCGCGCCTGGAAGTCGATGCGGGGGATGCGGTACGGGCCGGAGGCCATCTGCCCGGTGAGCATCGGCAGGAACGCTCCCTGGGAGGGGTAGGCCCCGGCGTCGGCGATGACGCGCGCTCTGAGCCCGACCAGGGTGCCGTCCCGGCGTGCCCCCAGCTCGACCTCCTGGGCCTGCCCCCGCCCCTGGTTCATGGCCACCATGCCCTCGGAGCGGGTCTCTATCCACTTCACGGGCCGGCCCAGCCGATGGGCGGCGGCTGCCACCACCACCTGCTCGGCGGAGACCAGGATCTTGGCGCCGAACCCGCCGCCGACATCGGGGGCGATGCAGCGGACCCGGTCCTCCTCAAGGCCGAGGGCGTCGGCCACCGCGTCCCGGACCTGGAACGGGCTCTGGGTCGAGGTGTAGACCGTGAGGCCGCCGGTTTCGGGCACGGCCAGGACGGCGTTGCCCTCGATCGGCACCGCGGCCAGGCGTTGGTTGGTGAGGCGCCGGCGGATGACCACCTCGGCGCTCTCCAGCGGGTCGCCCGCCTCCGGATTGCCGGTGTTGACCTCGAGAGCGAGGTTGGAGCCATGCTCCGGGAAGAGGACCGCGGCCTGGGCGGCCGCCGCCGCCTCCGGGGTGGCCAGGACGGGCCGCGGTTCGTAGTCGACCTCCACCGCCTGGGCGGCGTCCGCGGCCGCGGCGCGGGTCTCGGCCACCGCCACCGCCACCGCGTCGCCCACGAAGCGCACGACCTCACCGGCCAGCGGCGGCCGGCCCAGCTCCTCGGCGACCAGGCCCCAAGCCTGGCGCGGCCGGAGCCCCAGGTCGGCCGCGGTGAAGACCGCGACCACGCCCGGAAGCGCCCGGGCGGCGGTGGCGTCGATGCCCGTGATGGCGGCGTGGGCCAGGGGTGACCTGGCGAACGCGGCGTGCAGCGCGCCAGGCGCGGGGACGTCGTCCACGTACTGTCCGCGACCGCTCACCAGCCGGGGATCCTCGCGCCGCTTGACGGCGCTGCCGAGTATCGAGCCGGCCATTGGTGCGATACATATTGGAGTGCTGCGGGCGCTGATCTTCGATTTCGACGGCCTCGTGCTGGAGACTGAGGAGCCGATCTACCTGGCCCACTCCGAGGTGTACAGCGAACATGGCCAGGAGCTCTCGCGCGAGTTCTGGCAGACCACGGTGGGGACCGACACCTTCGATCCCGACGCCGACCTGGAGTCGCGGCTGGGGCGCCCCCTGGACCGCGC
>DATCNF010000327.1:0-2102 GCA_036565325.1 Candidatus Dormiibacterota bacterium
GTGGTGGTGATGTCAGCCGAGCGGGCGGCCCGTGCCGGGGTCAAGCCGCTGGCCGAGGTCGTCGCGCACGGGATGTCGGCCGACCGCTATGGGTGGCTGCACACGGTGCCCGCCCTGGCCCTCGACCAGGCCCTGAAGAAAGCCGGCCTCCAGGCCGCCGACCTCGACCTGGTCGAGATCAACGAGGCCTTCGCCGCGGTGGCCCTGAACGCCACCCGGATGCTCGCGCTGGACGAGGAGCGGGTCAACGTGAACGGGGGCGCGGTGGCGCTCGGCCACCCCATCGGCGCCTCCGGGGCGCGCCTGGTCCTGACGCTGGCCTACGAGCTGCAGCGACGGGGCGCCGAACTGGGCGCCGCCGCGCTCTGCGGCGGCGGGGGCCAGGGCGACGCCCTGATCATTCGGAGGGTGGCCTAGCCGGGTTCGGTCAGCTGGTAGATCAGATCGCGGTAGCGCTTCATCGCCATCCGCAGCTGCTCGGTGTCGGCGTGGCCGTCGGCGCCGGACTGGCGCAGGCCCTGCATCATGCGGTCGATCGCTTCCTCGACCAGCGTCTGGGCGGAATGGACGGCGCCGCGCGGCTCGTCGATGAACTGGGCCTGGATCTCGTCGAACCGGGTCCGGTATTCACTCATCTCGGAGGGGCCTTCGCTGCGCACGGGCGCCGCGGTGCGCTCCTCCGGTGCGGCCGTCCGCTCCCCCTGCATCCGGGTATCCGCGGCCGGCTGCCGCTCCGGTTGAGGCTCGCGGGCGGGCTCCGCCCGGTCGCGGCTCTCCGTCTCCGTGCTGCGCTCGGTTTCCTGGGTCATGAGGCGACCTCCCTGCGGCCGGTCTCGGCCGCCTTGCGCGTGGATTCACCGACACCATGGTCGACGATCCGCTGGTAGTGGAGCATCGAGGTGCGAAGGTCCTCCGTCGCACCCGCTCCGCGGTCGAGGCGGGCGGCGCGGCGAGCCTTGGTCAGGTCGTCGGGCGCTCGTTTCCCCTGGTCGACCTTCAAGCCTTGCTCCTGGAGTAGCGCGACCACCATCTGGTCGGCTTCGGTGACGGCCCCATGGGGATCGTCGATGAACCGCGTTCGAATCGCCTGCCAGTTCGCGGCGTAGCGCTGCTGGCTCTCGGCCGGCAGCCGGCGCATGCGTCCTCTGCGCGCGGAGATGAGGATCAATGCGATGAAAACCACGATCGCCAGCACGACGACTATCGCCAGAGTCGTTCCTTGCATGCTCTATGCGTACCACAGCTCACCCAAGAAAGCTATCAGCGCCACTATCAGCACCCCACCCCAGCCCTCCCCCCTTGGGGAGGGGGTCCGCTCATTACGCTTCTAGCGCTGTTCCCCCATCCCCCCGGGGGTCGCTGGCGCCCCCCTTGCCCACCACCAGGCACTGGACCTTGCTGAAGTAGGTGTCGTACCCCAGCGGCCGCCGGTTGGTGGGGAACCCGGCGGCGCGCAGCTCGGCCAGCACGTCGGAGGGGATGCGCTGCTCGGCCTGTACGGTGTCGCCGTTGGAGTCGACCCGGGGCGCCGCCACCGCCTCCATCGGCGCCATTCCGTGGTCGACCAGGTTGAGGAGGGTCTGCAGGACC
Organism: Candidatus Dormiibacterota bacterium; assembly: GCA_036565325.1. GTDB lineage: Bacteria > Chloroflexota > Dormibacteria > Dormibacterales > Dormibacteraceae > CF-28. Next base: position 1,591 of record DATCNF010000327.1, read on the forward strand.
CCAGTCACGATCTTGGTGCCGCCGGGCGCCCCGATCACGACCTCCAGCTTCCCGTCCCGGAAGGCGAGGGTGGGCACCATCATCGTGATCCTGGTCTTCCCCGGCGCCAGGCTGTTGATGCGGCCGGGGCGGGGGTCGAAGCAGTTGAGGTAGTTGTTGTAGCCGAAGCCCAGGCCGGGCGTAACCACGCCCGACGAAGAGCCCAGGGTGTGGGTCATGGAGACCGCGTTGCCCTCGCGGTCGATCACCGAGATGTGCGTCGTGTTCGGCGAATCGTGCGCCCCGCGCGCGGCGGCGGCGTACTCCTTGGCGGTCAGCTTCTCGATGGGGATCTCGGCAAAGGCCGGGTCGGCCAGGTACTTCTCGCGGTCGGCGAACGCGAACTTCATGGCCCGCACGCGCGCCAGGGCGGCGCCCGCCGAGGGCCAGCCCATCGCCGCCAGGTCGTAGCCCTCCAGGAAGTTGAGCATCTGGAGCAGGGTCATCCCGCCCGCCGGCGGGCCCGCCGCCAC
>DATCNF010000328.1:0-1581 GCA_036565325.1 Candidatus Dormiibacterota bacterium
CAGCAGCGTCATCGCCTCCTCCCGGAAGATCCGGGCGGCGATCCCGTACGGGCGCGTGGTGCGCCCACGGTGGGCCAGCATCGCGTACTGCAGGTTCTCGCGCACGGTCAGCTTGGGAAAGATCGAGGTGATCTGGAAGGCGCGCCCGATGCCCGCCTTGGCGATCGCGTGGACGGGCTTGCCGGTGACGTCGCGCCCGTCGAACCAGACCCGGCCCGCGGTCGGCTTCATGCGTCCGCTGACCAGGTTGAAAAGGGTCGACTTGCCGGCGCCGTTGGGTCCGATGATGGCGTGGCGGTCGCCCTGCTTGACCTCCAGGTTGACGTCCGAGACCGCGCGCAGGCCGCCGAAGCTCTTGCTCACACCCTCGAGTCGGAGCAGGACCGCGCCCGTCTCGATGTCCGCCGCCTGGATGGCGGCGGCCTGCACCGCCTTCTGGACGTCCAGCATGCGGATCGCCTCGCCCTGGCTTTCTTCAACCGATTCGTCCTGTTCGCCGCGCCGGAAACGGTTGCGCAAACGGACGAAGATCTGGGGCAACGACACCAGGCCGCCCGGCGCCAGCAGCACCAGGGCCAGCACCACGGCGCCCAGCACGACATCCACGTACTGGGTGTAGTTGCGGCTCAGGTTGGTCTTGAGCAGGACCAGCACCACGGCGCCGAGGGCGGGACCCAGGAAGGACTGGATGCCGCCCAACAGGGCCACGATCACCGGGTCGGCGTTGCTGGTCCAGAAGAGGAGCCCCGGGGTGGCCTCGTGCTGGTAGAAGGCGTACAGCCCTCCCGCCACGCCGGCGAAGAGGGAGGCGATCGTGAACACCGCCAGCTCGTAGGCCTTGACGTTGATGCCGACCGAGGCGGCGCGCTCCCGATTCTCGCGGATCGCGGCCAGCGCGGCGCCGAAGGGTGAGCGCACCAGGATGAACATCAGCAGCAGGCAGAGCAGCACGATGCCCGCCACGAAGTAGTAGCCCGGCGTGTAGTCGGAGATGGCATCGGGCACGGTCAGGCCCTGGAGCCCGTTGTCGCCCCCGGTCACGTCGTACCACTGCTGGGCGATGGCGTAGAGCAGCTGGCTGATGGCGAGCGTGAGCAGCGAGAAGTAGAGGCGCACCGCGCGCAGGGCCACCAGCCCGGTCAGGAAGCCGAAGACGACGGTGACCAGCGGCGCCAGGGCGAGCCCGATCAGGAGGGAGGCGCCGTGGGTCTTGGTGTAGAAGATGGCCACCGTGTAGGCGCCGATCCCGTAGTAGGCGGCGTGCGCGAACGAGACCAGGCCTGCGTAGCCGAGCATCAGGTTGTAGGAGATCGCCCACAGGGCCAGCACCAGGATGGTGGTGGCGAGGAAGATCGGGAAGCGCGAGTTGGCGTCGGGATTGAGCTGCTCCTGGAGCCCCGCCAGGGGCGGCAGCGCCAAGACCAGCACAAGGAACAGTGCGACCCCCGCCCAGCGCAGGCGGTCGCCCAGCCGCCTGGGCAGCAGGGACAGGAGGCCGGTCACCGTCCCCCTCCCCCTTGCTTCGCAAGGGACCTCCCCGCCAAGCGGGGAGGAGTTATGGGGCTCACCACGTCCCCACCC
>DATCNF010000329.1:0-2119 GCA_036565325.1 Candidatus Dormiibacterota bacterium
CGACCAGGTTGAGCTCGCCCAGGACGACCAGCGTGGCGACCGCCAGCAGCGCGATCGGGTCCGCCAGCAGGAACTCCCGCAGAACAGTCCGCAGGCCGCGACTCCGCCGCACGTAAACATGATAGGACCGCACTAAGAAAACAGGCAAAATCCATTGTGCGGTTCCCCCTTCCCGCAAGGCGGGGAGGGAAGGGGTGGGGCGGTCTCGACCCCATCTACAATGTTCCGCCGTGCCGAGGTAGCTCAGCTTGGTAGAGCACGCGACTGAAAATCGCGGTGTCCCCAGTTCAAATCTGGGCCTCGGCACCACCTCCCCGACCACTCTGTAGTAACCGGGCGTTTCCTTAGTGGAAGATGTTCCGGTCTGATGTGGAGAGAGTCGGCCGGTCGGTGACCAAGGCGGACGGTGATGTCGTCGGCAAGGTCGCTCGGGTGACAGGGTCCATCGCACCGGGACGTGTCGGCGAAGTCATGATCGCCGTGCGGGGAGGAAGCGAGGCGTTTCACGCCTACTCGGCGGATCCGACCTTGACCATCGAGCGCGCTTCGCGCGTCCTGGTGGTCGAATACTTTCCTCCGCGTACGGTGGTGGTGAGCCCCTACTAGGGCTCAAGGGGGTTTCAGATGCTCGAGGTTGTCGGCGTCCTCGTCGTCCTGGCGCTGGTGGTGATCCTGCTGCCGGTGCTCCTGTTCCGAATGACCTGGCGGGTGGCCGAGCCCAACGAGGCCCTGGTCATCTCCGGCCTCCACGACCGGCGGCCGGAAGGCTTGAGCGAGAGCCTGGGCTTCAAGATCATCACCGGCAAGGGCACCATGGTCATGCCCGGGATCCAGGTCGTGCGGCGGCTGTCGCTCGATCTTCGGGAGACCGAGCTGCAGATCGACTGCGTCACCCAGCAGGGCATCCCGCTCAAGGTCCGCGGCGTCGTCATCTACAAGGTGGGCGACGACTATGCGTCGATCGCCAACGCCGCCCGCCGGTTTCTCGACCAGCAGAACCAGATGGACCAGCGGGTGCACAACCTCTTCGCCGGGCACCTGCGCGCCATCGTGGGCAACATGACGGTCGAAGAGATGATCCGCGACCGCGAGAAGCTGACCTCTCTGGCCCGCGAGCATGCCGGTACCGAGATGGAGAAGTTGGGGCTGATCGTGGACTCCATGCAGATCCAGGAGATCATCGACCCCACCGGCTACATCGAGAACCTGGCGCGTCCGCACGCGGTGGCGGTCCTCCGCGAAGCCCGCATCGCACAGGCCGCCGCCGACCAGGCGGCGACCGAGAAGGAGCAGCAGGCGGAGGCGCTGAAGGCGCTCGCGCGCCGCGACTCGGCGATCAAGCAGGCCGGTTACCAGGCCGAGATCGACCAGGCGTCCGCCCTGGCCAAGCAGGCGGGACCGCTGTCCGACGCCACCGCCCGCCAGAAGGTGGTGGTGGAGGAGACCAAGGTCGCCGAGCTGGAGGCGCAGCGCGCCGAGCAGCAGCTGCAGGTCGACGTCCGGAAGCCCGCCGACGCCAAGGCCTACGAGCAGACGACGCTGGCCAAGGCCGAGCGCGACAGCCAGATCATGGCGGCCGAGGCGGCCTCGCAGCGCGTCAAGCTGGAGGCCGCGGCCGCCTCCGAGCAGACCAAGATGATCGGGGACGCCGAAGCCTCCGCGACTCGTGCCCGCGGCCTCGCCGAAGGTGACGCGATCAAGGCCAAGGGACTCGCCGAGGCCGATGCCATCAAGGCCCGTGGCGAGGCTCTGGCCGAGAACCAGGAGGCGGTCATCGGCCAGCAACTGGCCGAGCAGTGGCCGCAGATCGTGGAGGCTGCGGCCAAGCCGTTCGGCTCCATCGACCAGCTGATCGTCCTCAACGGCGCCGAGGGCATCTCGGACGCCCTGGCCCAGGCCGTGAGCCAGGGCGCGGCCGGCCTCCAGCTGGCGCGCAAGCTGCTGGCCCGGCCCACGGGGGAGGTGGCGGCGCCCAACGGCAATGGGCGGGCACGCCGCAAGTCCGAAAAGCCGGCGGCCGAGGAAACCAGCAGCCGCTGACCGATGACGTGACGCGGGGCGGCCGCCGCTGGCTGGTGGTGGCGGCCGCCTTCGGCTCGATGTTCACGGTCTTCGGGGT
>DATCNF010000330.1:0-4638 GCA_036565325.1 Candidatus Dormiibacterota bacterium
GTCTCGCGGGGAGGTTGTCGCCAGCCTTACCAGTGTGGCTTCCACCAGGAAGCGGGGTTCGGCGTGGCGGCGGACCTCGCCGTCCAGGTGGAGAAGGGCGTCCAGCGCGGCTGAGAGCCGCTCCCGGCGCGCGACGTCCCGGCGCTCGATGGCGTCCACCAGCTGGTCGCGGCAGCGTTCCATGATCCCGCGCACCACCTGGCGCAGCTCGCCGCCGGCCTCGTAAACCGCCGACAGGCGATCCAGAGCCTCGGTCGGGCGCCCACCGAGCACGGCGTCGAAGAGTGCGTCGACCTGGGCCGGGTCGGCGATGCCGAGCAGCTCGCGGGCACCCGCCACGGTCACCTCGGCTCCCGCCAGCGGCACCACCTGGTCCAGCAGGCCGACCGCGTCCCGCATCGACCCCTGCGCCACGCGCGCGATCAGCTTCAGCGCCTCGGGCTCGACGGAGATGCTCTCCAGGCTCGCGATATGCCGCAGGCGGGCCGTCACCTGGTCCTCGGTGAAGCGGCGGAACACGTACTGCTGGCAGCGGCTGAGCACCGTCATCGGCACCTTCTGGGCATCGGTCGTGCAGAGGATGAAGATCACGTGCTCGGGCGGCTCCTCCAGGGTTTTGAGGAGGGCATTGAAGGCGTCCGGCGTGAGCATGTGCGCCTCGTCGACGATGTAGACCTTGCGGCGGCCGAGGGCGGGCGCCAGGTGCACCTTCTCGCGCAGGTCCCGGATCTCGTCGATGCCTCGGTTGGAGGCGGCGTCGATCTCGATCAGGTCGAGCGCCGCGCCCGCGGCCACCTGGACGCAGGAGTCGCACAGGCCGCAGGCCTCCGGTGAGCCCTCGGCCCGGTTCAGGCAGTTGATGGACTTCGCCAGCAGGCGGGCGGTGCTGGTCTTGCCGGTGCCCCGCGAGCCGCTGAAGAGGTAGGCGTGGGCGACCCGCCCGGAGGCGATGGCGCCCTGCAGGGCACGCGAGACCGCCTCCTGCCCCACGAGGTCGGAGAAGGTCTGCGAGCGGTACTTGCGGTAGAGGGTCTGGTAGGTGCTCATGGACCGATTTGGCGGGCGGAGGTGACCGCGCACCCCCTCGTCGACAGCGGCACCCCCGGCGTTGCCGTGGGTCGCAGCTCTGGCCCGGATGGCTGCGGCACCCTCAGGTTTCCTCCTTACCGCTGCTTCCTTCCGGACCTGACGGGGTTCGGAGACCCGAGCTGCGCAGGTCCCGGCCTTCAACGCTGTTCATCACGGACGGACCCGAAGGGACGTGCCTCGGAGGGGGAATTCGACCCGGCTGAGGCGGATTGCCGGTGCAGGGTACCGCCAGTCCCCCGTCTAGCGCGGCCACCGGGATTCTACCCGTCGGGGCGGGGCTCGACTCCGCGCAGCGCGCCCCGGTTGGCCCAGGCCAGGTTGGCGAACACCGCCAGCGTCGTGAGCGGGATCACGATCTCGGCCCCGCTCACCACTAGCGCGGAGTCCTGGCCCAGCCCCCGGAACAGCGCCACCCAGCCCAGGAGCACCGCGATCAGGGTGGTCGAGACCTGGCCGAAGAGGGTGTGAGTGAGCTGTGGCCGGCGCCCGGCCAGCACCAGCAGCCCACCCACCAGCGCGGGCAGCAGGTAGCGCACGACCACCAGCGCCGCCAGCCAGAGCGGGTAGGCCCCGCCCAGGGCCAGGCCGAGCGCCACCGCTCCGAAGAAGATCCCGTCCACCACGGGGTCGAGGGCGCCGCCCAGGCGCGAGGGTTGTGCGAAACGGCGGGCCAGGGTGCCGTCGCTGAGGTCGGTGACGCTGGCCACCGCCACCGTCACGGCCAGCGCGCGCAGGCCGCCCGGGCTCAGTCCGTACAGCAGCCCGGGCAGGGCCAGGTAGGCGCGGGCCAGGGTGACCTGGTTGGCGGGCCCGGGAAACCGGGCGCCGATCACGGCCAGTGCGATGAACCAGACCTCGTAGACGACCCGGGGACCGGGCGGCGCGGCCAATACCAGCCAGAGCGCCGAGAGCAGGAGGTAGACCGCGCCACCGACCAGGCCGGCGCGGGTGGTCAGTGCGGTGTCGGGACCGGGGTGGGCGAGGGCGTGGGCTTGGGAGTGGCCTGGGCGGCTGCCGCGGCCGCCGCGGCCGCCGCGGCGCACTGGCCCGGCACCGGCTCGCCGATGTCCTTGATGAAGATCTCGTCGTACTTCTGGTCGGCCGGCGTGGAGGCCGGCGCCAGCGACCCGTCGGCCCTGCACACGCTGTCGGTCGCGATTCCGGCCGGCCTGGCCCAGGCGGCGGGCCAGGCCCGGTTCACGTAGTAGCCGTCGAGGAACGGCTTCCAGACCGAGAGGCCGACGTTCTCGCCCCAGAGCACGTTGGTCGGGCAGAGCCAGCCCGAAGCCGTGAAACCGCTGGCGAGGCCCGCGAATCCGGAGGTGCAGGCGTCGCCCTGGTTGATGTGCGCCATGTAGGTGGCCACCGCGAGGTCGGGCGTGTAGCCGATCCAGTAGGACCCGGTCCAGGACTCGGTGGTGCCCGACTTGGAGGCCACCGGCTTGCTGCCATAGCCCAGCAGCTTGGCCGGGCCCCGCAGCAGGTCGTCCTGCAGGTAGGCCACCTCGGGGCTGAGCACGCGGTCCCGCGAGGGCAGGCGGTCGAAGGACTCGAGGGCCGCGCTGTGCGCGTCGGTGACTTTGAGCACGGGGTGGGCGGTCACCCGGTTGCCCCCGTTGTCGAAGGCCGAGTAGGCGGCCAGGTGCTCGATCATCGACATCGAATTGGTGCCCAGCGTGGTGGGCAGGCTGGAGGGGTTCTCGACGGGAGTGGTGATCCCGAGCTTGCGCATGAAGCTGACCACGGGCTTGCCGGTCTCGGCCCGGTAGGTCCAGAGCGCGGGCAGGTTGCGGGACTCGGCGAGGGCCTGGCGCAGCGGGATCATGCCCTCCGTCCGGCCGTCCCAGTCCGAGTAGCGGTGGCCGTCGATGACCGGGTTCTGGTCGTCGACCCGGGTCGCCGCGGTGACCAGGCCCGCCTCCAGCGCCGCGCCGTAGGTGTAGGGCTTGAACGAGGAGCCGACCGGCCGGTAGCCGTTGGGGTCGGTCCCGGTGAGGTTGACCTGGCCGCGGATCTCGACGTTGTCGTAGTCGGCGCTGCCGACCATGGCGATGATCTCGCCGTCCCGAGGATCCATGGCCAGCAGCGCGCCGGTGTTGGCGCCCTTGGACTTGAAGGTGTTGACGCCCCCCTTGACCATCTGGTCGGCGAGGTACTGCGTCGGCAGGTCCAGCGAGGTGGTGATCGAGAGCCCACCTTCGTAGAGCTGAGCGTCGCTGTACTTCTGCTCGAGGTAGGTGAGGATGTAGTCCACGAAGTGGGCGGTGCGCGGATCGCGGCCCCCGCTCGACTGGGCGTGGTGGTCGGCCATCTGCTTGAAGAGGTCGCTGCCGAGCACCGCGTCCGCCTGGGCCGGCTTGATGGCGCCGGTCGCCAGCATGGAGTCGACGACCGCCTTCCAGCGGTCCCTGGCGGCGGCCTGCTGGGCCGGGGTCCCGAAGGGGTCGTAGCGGGTCGGCCACTGCGGCAGCCCGGCCAGGAAGGTGGCCTGGGCGAGGTTGAGGTCGGCGGCGTGGACGCCGAAGTAATAGTTGGCGGCGGCCTCGGCGCCCAGTGTCCCGTGCCCGTAGTTGATGGTGTTCAGGTAGAGCTCGAGGATCTGGTCCTTGGTCTCGCGGCGCTCCAGCTCCTCGGCCAGCAGCAGCTCGCGGATCTTGCGCCCCAGGTCCTTGTTCTGCGCCTCGTCCTTCAGGAGCGTGTTCTTGATCACCTGCTGCGTGATCGTCGAGCCGCCCTGGGCCGACGCCCGATGCGTGAGATCGTAGGCGCCCGCGATCGCCAGCCGGCGCCAGTCGACGCCCTGGTTGGTGTAGAAGGTGCGGTCCTCGGTGGCCACCGTGGCCTGGCTGAGCAGCGGCGAGATCTTAGCCAGCGGCACCACCGTCCGGTTCTCGTGATAGAGGACGTCGATCAGGGTGCCGTTGCGGTCGTAGATGCGGCTGGCCTGGGCCAGGCTCGACTCCGTGAGGGTGTCCAGCGAGGGCAGGTCGCCCGCGTAGTACTGGACCATGCCGACGGTCGCCAAGGATCCACCCACACCGACCACCGTGATCAGGGTGAGGAGGATGGCCACGGCGCCGCGGAGGCGGCCGCGGGACGCCTTACGCCGGGAGCTGCGGGAACGTGTGCGAGACGGCAAGATCCGGTTCGGGAAACGTACGGCGCAACCCGGACGTTACGGAGACCGCTCTGTTAACGGGGTGAAAGCAGGGCCGCCGCGCCCTGGAACGCCAGCCCGCTGATCGGGTTCGCGAGCAGGCTGTAGCCGATCAGGACCAGCACCAGGAGCGCCGCGGCACCGCTCGCGAAGGTCGCCGGCAGCAGCCGAGTGGAGGGGGCGCGCGCGGGCGCCCGGGTGTCCTCCTCGTCCAGCAGGAAGGCCGCGTAGGCGACCCGGACCGCGCCCACCGCGGCCAGGATCGATCCCAGCAGCGCCAGCGTGACCACCCAGTAGAGACCGGCGCCCGCCAGCGCGGCGGCCACCAGGAAGACGCCGAAGAACCCGGCCAGGGGTGGCACCCCGGCCAGCGAGACCGCCGCCAGCGCCAG
>DATCNF010000331.1:0-14344 GCA_036565325.1 Candidatus Dormiibacterota bacterium
GGAATGGCGGCCGCAACGGATCGCCCCGGCCGGAATCGGCATCCGAGCCCGCGGCCGCGCCTGCATCTGCGCCGGAGCCGCCACCGGTGTCGACATTCGCCAACCCGGCACCCGCCTCGGCCGAGAAGCGCTCAGGCCTGGGCGGAGTCTTCCGCAGGCTCCGAGGAAGCTAGACCTCCCCGTCCCGGGGAGGGCCGGTCCGGAGGACCGGGGTGGGCGGGACGCGGTCAGCCGGCGCCGCATCCGGGAGTGATTCCAGGTACTCGATCACGCGGCGCGTCAGCTGGCTCGGCGTCGAGGCGCCGCTGGTCACGCCCACCCGGGCCACCCCTTCGAACCACTCGGTCCGGATGTCCTCCATGTCGTTCACCAGGTGGGCCGGCTTGCCGCCCAGCTTCTTGACCACCTCGACCAGCCGCATCGAGTTGGAGGAGCGGGGACTGCCGACCACGATCACCAGGTCGACCTCCTTGGCCGCCTCCACGGCCGCCTCCTGGCGTTCCTGGGTGGCACGGCAGATCTCGTTGTGGACCTCGGCTTCCGGGTAGCGCTCGCGCACCCGGTTGATGAGGTCTTCGGTGTCCCAGACCGAGAGCGTGGTCTGGCAGGTCACCGCCACTCGCGGGTTGTCGATGCGCAGAGCGTCGATGTCCTCGAAGTCCTGGACCAGGTGCACCTTCCCGGGCGCCTCCCCGATCACGCCTTCGGGCTCGGGATGGCCCTTGCGGCCGATATAGACGACGTCGTAGCCCTGCTCGGCGAGGCGGACCACCAGCTCATGGGTGCGGACCACGTCGGAGCAGGTGGCGTCGACGGCGTTCAGCCCCAACTCGGCGGCCCTGGCCTTGACCTGGGGCGAGACGCCGTGGGCGGTGAAGATGACGGTGCCCTCGCTGATCTGGTCCAGGCCGCTCAGGCGGTTGGGGGGATCGACGAGCTTGATGCCCTGGGCCTGGAGGTCGTCGGTGGCGTGGGTGTTGTGGACCAGCTGGCCGAGCATGTGGACGGGGCCCTGGGTGCTCTCGCGCACGCGCTTGGCGATCCGGAAGGCGTCCACCACGCCGTGGCAGTAGCCGCGCGGGGTGATGCGCAGGACTTCCATCTCGACTAGAGCCTACCCACGAGAACGTCCCCACCGAGCAAACAGCTCGTTGAGCTCCGCCTGTGGGATCTGGTGGCGAGCGAAGTTGAGGGTCCCACTCTCGATCAGCTCGCGACCGGCTTCGCGGACGAGGCCGAGGGCGGCGCGGGCGATGCTGCCGCCGAGGCTGATCCGGGCCACGCCGGCGGCCAGCAGGTCCGGCACGGTGAGCCCGGTGCTGCCGAGCCCCATCACCACGTTCAGCGGACCGTCTATCTGATTGACCAACCGGGCTATCGACTCCAGGTCGTTCACGCCGGGGACGTAGAGACAGTCCGCGCCCGCCTGCCGGTAGCGATTGGCCCGGCGGATGGCGTCCTCCAGCGGAGCCTGCGGCTTCAGGAGCCTGCCATCGGTGCGCGCGCAGAGCACGAACCGGCTCCCACCGGCGTCGATCGCCTCCCGGGCCGCCGCGATCCGCGCGACCGCCAGGCCCTCGTCGTAGAGCGCGCCGCCTGCATAGTCCTCGATGTTGCCGCCGGCGAGGCCGGCCTCGATCGCCAGCCGGATGGTCTCGGCGACCGCCTCTGGCCGGTCCCCGTAACCCGCTTCGAGGTCGCCGTTGACCGGGATCTCGACGGCCGCGGTGATCTGGCGCACGCGTTCGAACATCTCGGAGCGGGAGACCGGAGTGGCGCCTCCGGGGAGGGCGTGATCGGCCTTCCCCAGCGAGAACGCGATGCCGGCGCTGGTGGTGGCGATGGCCGCAAAACCGGCCTCCGCCAGCACGATCGCGCTGCCCGCGTCCCAGGCGTTGGGCATCACGAAACCTGGCCGTCTGTCGTGGAGCCTGCGGAAGGTCTCGGCCGCCTCGGCTCCGGTCACGGCGCTTCTAACGAGGGATGCCCTGGAAAAGGTCCGTCTCGCGCTCCGCGTCGCCCGTGAAGCCGCGCGCCAGCACGTAGCTCTCGGTGGCCATCATGGCGTCGAAGATCTTGCCCTGCATGCTCAGGAACGGGCTCTTGGGATCGTTCTGGGACACGTGCTCCGCGAAGGCGCGGCGCTTCAGGTCGGCGTACTTACGGGTGTCGATCACCGCGGCCATGTCCTCGTCCGGCACCCCGCGCAGGTCGGAGGTCTGCTCCAGCATGTCGGCGCGGCCCGCCTCTCGCAGCATCTCGGCCATCCGCTCCATGCCCGACTGGGGGAAGCAGACGAAGTAGGCCTTGGCCGGCTGCCAGCCCTCGGCGTCCAGAAGGTCGAGGGCCGCGACCGTGACCTCGTGGGCCTTCACGTGGTCGGGATGGCCGTACAGCCCGTCGGCGCCGTAGGTCACCACCACGTCCGGCCGCTCCTCGCGCAGGACCATCGCCAGCAGCGCCGCCGCTTGCAGCAGGCCCGCGCGGTGAAACGAGTCGGGATGCTGGTTGTCCTCCGTCCCGACCATGCCCGAGTCCCGGTAGCCGAGGAAAACCTGGCGGTCGACGCCCAGCAGCTTGCCGGCGCGGCGGAGCTCCTCGGTGCGGATCTCGGCCAGGCGGGGACGGCTCGCCGCCTCGTCCATGTTGTGGATCTCGCCCACCTCGCCGCGGGTCGCCGTCACCAGCACCACCCGGCGGTCCTGCTCGTGCGCCATCGCCATCACCCCGCCGGTGCTGATGGCCTCGTCGTCGGGATGTGCGTGGACCAGGAGGAGCGTGCTCACCTTGATGACAACAACTCGTCCACCAGTGTGGCGATTCCGGCGCTGCCCGGCGGGCCGATCACGCGGTCGGCCGCGGCCAGCACCTCGGGCGCCGCCGTGGACACCGCCACCCCCCAGCCCGCCCACTCCAGCATCGGCAGGTCGTTGCGGCCATCGCCGACCGCCACCGTGTCCCGCTCGCTGATGCCGAGACGGCCGCAGAGGAACTCGAGTGCCTTCCGCTTGTCCGCCTTTACGCTCGTGAACTCGATATAGGTGGGCAGCGAGGTGGCGGCGTTGAGCTTGCCACCCCACTGACTGCGCACGAGGGGCAGCAGCTCCTCGACCTTCGCCTCCGCAGCCACGATCACGACCTTGGGAGTCGTGGGCCCCAGGGCCTGGTCCAGGTCGGGCACCACCTGGATCGGCATCCCCGCGTGCTTCGAGTAGGCGCGGGCCTCCGGCGTGTCGTGCTCCACCAGCAGCTGGTCGTCGCGGTAGCCCTGGACGTGGAGCCCGCGCTCACGGCACCAGCGCACCACCTCCATCGCCAGCTCGCGCGGCACGCCGTGGTCGAGGAGGGTGGCGCCGTCCAGGTCGCGCACCTGCGCGCCCTGGTAGCAGACGACCGGGTCGCTGAGGTGCAGGCGCTGGACCCAGGGCAGCGCGCCCGGGAAGGGCCGCCCGGTGCAGGCGACCACGTGCACGCCGGCGGCACGAGCCCGGTCCAGAGCGGCCACGTCGCGCTCATCGACCTCGAGGTCGAGGGAGACGATGGTCCCGTCCAGGTCGAGCGCCAGGAGCTGGAAGGCTATCGGGGGACGTTCAGCGCTTCGGGGTTGACGAGGTTCGGCGGCCGGCCGCCCCGGACCGCAGTCGCCAGGTTGCGGGCGGCGACCGCGCACATCTCGGACCGGGTGCGGGTGGACGCGCTCGCGATGTGCGGGGCCAGGACCGAGTTGTGGGCCGCGATCAGCCCCGGGTGGACCTGCGGCTCCTTCTCGTAGACGTCCAGCCCGGCGGCGAAGATCCTGTGGTTCTTGAGAGCGTCGACCAGCGCCTCCTCGTCCACCACCGGTCCGCGGGAAGTGTTCACGAGCACCGCGGTCGGCTTCATCATCGCCAGCTCGGCGGCGCCGATCAGGTGCTGTGTCTTCTCGGTGAGCGGCACGTGGATGCTGATGAAGTCCGATTCCGTGAGCAGGGTGTGCATGTCGACGCGCGTCACGCCCATGTCGCGCTCCACGTCGGACAGCAGCGGGTTGGTGTCGGAGTAGATGACGCGCATGTTGAAACCGCGCGCGCGCCGCGCCACCGCGCGCCCGATCCGCCCGATGCCGAGCAGGCCCAGCGTGGCGTGGTTGACGTCGACGCCGAGCATCATGTCGATCGCCCAGCCCTTGAAGTGGGTCCCGCGGACCAAATTGTCACCCTGCACCACCCGGCGGGCGGCGGCCATCATCAGCGCGAAGGCGAAGTCGGCGGTGGTCTCGTCCAGGATCCCCGGCGTGTTGGTGACCATCACGCCGTGCTTGGTGGCCGCCGCCACGTCGATGTTGTCGTAGCCCACGGCCACGTTGGACACGCACCTCAAGCCGGGCACCGAGAGCACGGTCTCGGTGATCGGGTCCATGAGCATGGTCACGATGCCCACGCAGCCTTCGGCGGCTTTGGCGATGCTGTCGTCGGTGAGCGCTTTGCCGTCGGGGTACTGGTAGACGTCGGCCGCCTCGGCCAGCACCGCCGGCCCGGGGTCCAGCAGCTTGTGCATGTTGAGGACCTTCGGCCGGATGTCGCTCAAGGATTCAGACCCAGGTCGCCCGCGATCGGGACCAGCGCATCCCGCACGAACTCGACATGCTCGTCGAAGGGTACGCCGAGCGCTTCGGCGCCGCTCACCAGCTCCTCGCGGTGGACCGCGCGCGCGAAGGCCTTGTCCTTCATCTTCTTGCGCACCGTGCGCGCGTCGACCGCGCCCAGGGACTTGTCGGGCTTGACCAGCGCGCAGGCGATGATGAATCCGCACATCTCGTCGACGGCGTTGAGCGCCTTCCGCTTCGGTGTGTCACGCGGCACCTCCAGGTAATTGGCGTGAGATGCGATGTCCTGTAGGACGTCCTCGGGCCAGCCTTTCTCACGCAGCAGCGCGATCCCGCGCATGGGGTGCAGGTCGAGCGTCGGTCCCGACTCGTAGTCCCAGTCGTGGATCAGGCCGAGCACCGCCCAGCTCTCCTCGTCCTCGCCGAAGCGGCGCGCGTAGGCGCGCATCGCGGCCTCCACCGAGCGCATGTGGCGGCGCAGCGTCTCGCTCTGTGTGCTCTCCTGGACCAGCTCCCAGGCCATCTCGCGGGTGGGCGTCATCCCAAGATCTCCTCCAATGCGGCGAGCAGGGCCGCGTGCTGCTCGCGGGTTCCGATCGTGATCCGGAACCAGCCGTCGATCGGCTCCCGATGGTAGTGGCGGACCAGGATCTGCCGCTCGCGGAGGCGCTTGTAAACCTCCGCGGCAGGGTGGGCGGCCGGGGGCCTGACGAAGAGGAAGTTGGTGGCCGAGGGCAGGACCTCGAAGCCAAGCTCGGCCAGCTCCGCGCCCAGCCGCGCGCGCTCGTCGAGCACGTATTCGACCAGGCTCTGCCGGTACTCGGCGTCCTCGGCCGCGGCCTGGGCCGCGACCACGGCCAGGCGGTCCAGGTTGTAGGAGTCCTTGACCACGTCCAGCGACTCGATCAGCTCGGGCTGGGCCAGCGCGTAGCCGATCCGCATGCCGGCCAGGGCGCCCGACTTGGACAGCGTGCGGAGGATGACCAGGTTGCCGTGCCCGCGCAGCAGGTCCTCGCGCGATTCAGGCGCGAAGTCGACGTAAGCCTCGTCCAGCACGAGCACCCCCTTGGCGGTGCGCGCCGCATCCTCCACGACCGCGCGCGGCTGCCAGGTGCCGGTCGGCGAGTTGGGGTTGCAGAGGAACTTGAGCGGCGCGTCGTCCTCCAGAAAGGAGCGCGGGATGGCGAAGCCCGGGTCCATCCGGTGGGGCGCCGGCACCGCCTCGTGCATGAGCACCACCGGCTCGTACAGCGGGTACGTCGGCCAGGGCCAGGCGACCCGGTCGCCGGCGCCCGCGAAGGCGCGCACGCACATCGCGATCAGCTCGTCCCCGCCGTTGCCCAGGGCGACCATCTCCGGCGTCACCCCGCACATCGCGGCCAGGGCCCTACGGGCGGGCGCGGCGGTGGGGCTGGGATAAAGGCGCAGCGATTCGTCGACCGCCGCCCGGACCGCTGCCAGGACCTTCGGCGAAGGCGGCCAGGGCGACTCGTTGGTGTTGAGCTTGACCCAGCCCTCGCCGTCCGGCGGCTGCTCGCCGGGGCTGTAGGGCTCGAACCCCTGGAGTGCCTTCTTCAGGAAGCGCGGCGGCATTCGAGCAAGAAGACTTCAAGAGCAAGCCGCGGGCTGACGTTCTGCTCCAGGTGCCCGGCGGTGTCGTAGGAGCGCTCCAGCAGACGGGCCCAGGGCCCGGGCCGTGCGGCGCCGAGCATCCGCCGCCGCAGGTGGAGCTGCCAGGCGCCGAGGGCGAACTGGACCGGTTCCTCCGTCGCCCGGTCGGAGGCTCGCCACGCGAAGTTGGCGGCGTCGAGCTCGGCGGCCAGGTGGAGCGCCGCGTCGGCGGGCGCGCCGAAGACCTCCTCCAGGCGCTGCTCCCAGACCCGGTGGCGGGCCACGACCTCGGGGTCGCGGGCCGCGGCCAGCGCCCAGCCCGGCCGGCCGCGCGACATCTCGGCCAGCGTGGCCGCCCGCTCCGCATCGACGCCGTTGGCCACCAGGAGGGCGGCCACCTCGGCCGCCGGCACGGCGTGAAAGGCGACGCGCTGGCAGCGCGAGACCACGGTCGGCAGCACCACGAACGGCGAGAGGCTGGGCGTGGTCAGGATCAGCACCTGGTTGGGATGCGGCTCCTCGAGCGTCTTCAAGAGGATGCCCTGGCTCTGGTCGGCCAGCCGCCCGAAGTTGCTGATCATGGCCACGCGCCGCCCGGCGACACCGGGCTTGAGCGAGAGGAACTGCTGCAGGGACTGCTGATGGAACTCGAGCCGGTCCGGGAGCAGCCGCAGCTCGTCGAGCTTGAGGGCCTGCGTCCGGTCGTCCTCCCAGTAGTCGGGATGCCGGGCCAGCGACAGCTCCGGCAGCAGCGCCTGCGCCAGCCGGCGCGCCACCTCGGTCTTGCCGAGCCCGGGCTCGCCGACGAAGAGATACGCGTGCGCCAGCCGGCCGCTCTCCAGCTGGGAGGCGAGATGGCGGAGGGCGGGCTGGTGGCCGGCCACTCCGGCGAAGGGATCCATGCGGACATAAAGGGTAGGCTCGGGTGAGCGTGGCGTACTACGTCGTCCGGCTGCGGCGGGGTGGGCCGTGGGATTGGTCGCGGGACATGCGGGAGCAGGTGGGCTGGGAGGAGCACGCGCGTTTCATGGACGATCTGGTCGATGCGGGCTTCATCCTGCTCGGCGGCCCGCTGGAGGGCGACCGCGACACCCTGCACATCGTCCTGGCCGAGTCCGAAGACGCTGTTCGCGAGCGGCTGGCCGAGGACCCCTGGGCGCCCAACGGAATGCTGACGCCGGCCAGCATCGAGCGCTGGACCGTGCTGCTCGATGGCCGCGGCCGAACCTAGGAGGCTGGAGATGAGCTGGATGCCGGACGCCGACTCCGACCTGGGCCGCCGCCTGCACCGGCGGCTGGACGAGGACCGGGTGGTCTGGCTGACCAGCGTGGCGGCGGACGGCACGCCCCAGCCGAACCCCGTCTGGTTCATCGTCGACGGCGAAGAGCTCTTGGTGTGGAACCGCCCCGACGCCCGCCGGCTGGAGCACGTCCGCCGGCGCCCGAAGGTGGCCCTGAACTTCAACAGCAGCCCACCGGGCGGCGACATCCTGGTCATCACCGGCGACGCCCGCCGCGACGACCAGGCGCCGCTGCCGCACGAGGTCCCGGCTTACGTGGAGAAGTACGGTGAGGCCATGCGCCGCATCTCGAAGTCGCTGGAGGGGTTCTCCAGGGAGTACCCCGTCCTGCTCCGGATCCGGCCGGAGCGCGTCCGCTCGTGAAGTTCGAGAAATTCGAGTTCGGCAGCATCCGGATCGACGGCGCCGACTACGAGTACGACGTCGTCATCGACCGCGGCGAGGTCGTCAAGCGCAGGAAGAAGGCCTCCAGGAAGTATCGGGAGGCCTACGACCACACGCCGCTCTCGCTGGCCGAGGACCTGCCCTGGAAGTGCCGGCGGCTGGTGGTCGGAACCGGTGCGCACGGGCTGCTGCCCGTCATGGACGAGGTCCGCGCGGAGGCGGAGCGCCGCGGTGTGGAGCTGCTGGTGGTGCCTACGCGGGAGGCGATTCGGGAGCTGCGGAACTCTCCCGAGCGGGCGAACGCGGTTCTGCATGTGACCTGCTAGGCGTGAACGGCTCGCGGGATCTCGCGACGGATCGTTCCTGGGTGGTCGAGATGCAAGGCGGCTGCGAGCATCGCAGGGAGCGCAGCTGTAGCTGCGTGACCGAGAAGCGCAGCAGCCAACGCAGCAGATCGGCCGCTCAGGGACGAGTCTTCGGCGCAGCCGAAGATGGCGACGCCCGAAGGGCGCTCGGCACCGTCGCCTGATCCTGCGAGCTGTTCATGCTCGCGGCTTCGGCCGCGCGCCGCTGCTCGCGGCCCTGCAACCAGACCTCGTGGATGCGCTGCAAGGCCGTGAAGTTGGTGAGGACGGCCAGCAGGTAGATCACGAAGGGCAGGATCACCGGGAAGACCAGCCCGATCACCGTCGCCACCACCCGCTCGGGGCGCGCGAACAGCCCGACATCGCATTTGAAGCCCAGGCTCTGGGCCCGGGCGCGCACGTAGCTGACCAGGTAGGAGCCGGCCAGCGCGACCATGCAGCCCAGCACCTTGATCTTCATGTCCGGGCTGGGGTGGGTCAGGAAGTAGGCCGCGATCCCCAGGTACACCGCGCCCTCCGAGTAGCGGTCGGTGGTCGAGTCGAGGAAGGCCCCGTAGGTGTAGGAAGTCTTGGTGGCGCGCGCCAGGGCGCCGTCCAGGATGTCGAACGTGCCGCTGATGGCGAGCACGATCCCGGCCGCCAGCAGGTATCCGAGCCCGGCCAGCGCGCCGGCCACGAAAGTGGCCAGCATCCCCGCCACAGTCACCTGGTTGGGCGTCACCGGCAGTCGCGCCAGGGCGGCCGCGAGCCGCTGGGCGTTACGCCGGACCCAGGCCTGGAATCTGCTCGTGAACATGCTCGTTTCCAGAGCCCGCGATGGCGCGGGCGTTGCGGTAGACCTCGATCACGCGGACGGCGATCTCGCGCCAGGCGTAGCGGCGGGCCTTGGCCAGGCCGTTGGCGGCGAGCCGGGCGCGCAGGTCGGGGTCGCGCGCCAGCACCGTGAGCGCCGCGCCCAGCTCAACCGGCGTGCGCGGGCGCACGGTCAGCGAGTCGACCCCGGCCTCGACCACGCTCAGGTAGCCGGGCACTTCGGTGGCCACCACCGGCAGGCCGCTGGCCATCGCCTCCAGGATCACCACCCCGAAGCTCTCCCCGCCGGTGGCCGGGAAGCAGGCGATGTCGGCGCTGGCGTAGTAGCGGGGCAGCACCTCGGCCGGTACGTAGCCGGCCAGCACCACGTTCTCGATCTTGTGCGCGGCGACCAGGTCCTCCACGGTGGATCGCAGCGGGCCGTCGCCGACGATCAGGAGCCGGGCCTGCCCTACCCGATCCTGGAAGTCGCGGAAACCCAGCACCAGGTCGCGGAGGCCTTTGCGCTTCTCCAGGCGGCCCACGAAGAGGACGTTGAGGAGGCCGTCGCGCAGGTGGCGGATGGCGGTGTGATCGGGGCGGAAGGTGTCCACGTCGACGCCGTTGGGGATGATCTCGGGCTGGGCCCCGGGGAAGTACTGGCGAAGGAAGTCGCGCGCCGGTCGGCTGACGGCCAGGGTGCGGTGCAGGCGCTTCAGGTAGGGCCGGAAGAACGGCCGCCCGTAGTAGTAGCCGAGGTTGCTCTTGGCGAAGGCGTGGAAGGTGGCCACGTTGGCCGTCTTGGACATCCGGAGCACGGTCAGCGGCAGCGCCGGCATGAAGGGCTCGTGGAAGTGCAGGACGTCGAAGCGCTCGGCTTCCAGGATCTCCGCCACCTGGCGCGAGAGGTTGAAGTCCAGGGTGATCCGGGCCACCGAGTCGTTGACCGGCACCGCGACCACGCCGCCGATGCGGTGAAAGTCGGGGTCGGAGCTGTCACGGCGGGAGCTCGGGGCCAGCACCTTGACGTCGTGGCCGAGCAGCCGGAGATGGTGGCCGAGGTGGCGGATGTGCTCGCTGACCCCACCCGGGTGGGACCAGTCATAAGGGGAGACCAGCCCTACGCGCATCTCACAGTCCTACCCCCCTCCCCTCTGGGGAGGGTTGGGGTGGGGAGTCGGTGCCAGGTCAAGGTGATCCTTCCCAGATCCGGTGCGGCATGTGCCACTGCTCCGGGTGCTGGCGGATGATCAGCTCCAGGTGCCGCACCAGGCGCTCGGTGAGGGCGCGCACGTCGGCCTCCCGGTCCTTGGTCGGCTCCGCCCAGATCGGCTCCCAGCCCTCCGCCATGTAGGTGTCGTCGGGCAGGCGGTAGACGCACACCGGCAGCAGCGGCACGCCCTTGCGCAGCGCGATCGCCGCCGGGCCGGTCGGAATCGAGGCCGGCCGCCCGAAGAAGTCGGCCTGGATCCCAGTCCCGGCGACGTCCCGGTCGACCGCGGTCACGATCATCTCGCCGGCGTCCAGCGCCTGCACCACCTGTTTGAGCCCCGACCGGTTCAGGGGCAGCACGCTGATGCCCAGCCGCTGCCGGGTGGTCCGGTACCAGTCGAACAGCTCGGGCGGGTCCAGCTCCTCGGCGAAGAGCGCGACCGGGGTGATGGTCGCCGACCAGATGGCCGCCGCCACCTCCCAGGAGCCCATGTGGGCGGAGACCACGAGCACGCCCTTGCCCGCCGACAGGGCCTCGTCCACGAAGCGCTGGTTGCGCACCTTGAGGAGCGGCTTCAAGTCCGCCACCGTCGCCCGCGGCAGCTGCATCAGGTCCGCGTAGGCCTTGGAGTGGTTGCGGAAGTTCTTCCAGGCGATGCCCCGGATGGCCCTGGCGTCGGCGTCGGGCAGCGCGGTCCGGAGGTTGAACTCCAATCGCGCCCGCGCGGTTCGGGAAAAGACCCAGGCCAGCCGGGCGACCACGATCGCCAGTGCGTAGGCCCACCGCCGCGGCAGGCGCTGCATCGCCCACTGCAGGACCCGGAAGCCCCGGTAGGCGAGCATCAGGCGCCATTGAACAAGGGCCGGAACGCGTACCACTGGTCCGGCCGGGGCCGGATGAAGTCCTCGAAATGGCTGACCACGCGCTGCATCAGCTCGCGCGCCGCCTGCTTTCCGGCCGCGGGCGGTTCCATTGGCGGCTCGATGTGCACGTGGTAGCGGCCGGGCGCGCTCCGCCACACGCAGGCGGGCAGCACGACGGCGCCGGTGCGCGCCGCGAAGGCGGCCGCCCCCGGCGGCACCATGGCCCGCTGTCCGAAGAACTCGACCTCGACGCCGGGGCCGTGCGGCAGGTCGCATAGAAGCGCCACCACCGCGTTGGCCGCCAGCTCGTCGCCGATCGCCTTGACCGCCGCCCGCTCGAGGGGGATCACCCGGAGGCCCAGCGCCTGCCGGGTTTGCGCAACCGCGGCGTCCAGCGAGCCGGGGAAGCGGGTGGCTACGGTGGACATCCGGTAGCCCATCGAGCCCGCGAAGGAGCCGCCCATGTCCCAGGAGCCCATGTGCGGGGCGGCCATGATCACGCCCCGACCTGCCGCCAGACCGGCGTCCAGGTGCTCGCGGCCGCTGACCGACATCCGGGAGACCAGCTCCTCCCGGCCCAGGCTGCCGATGAGGACGAAATCCGCCAGCATGCGGCCGTAGTTGGAGAACGCCCGCTTGGCCACCTGCGCCACCTCCGGGTCGTCAGGCGGCCGGCCCAGGACGGCGGCGTAGTTGCCGAGCGCGGCTCTGCGCTGGGCCGGCGAGAACAGGTACCAGAGCGAGCCGCCCGCCCCCGCCAGCGCGTAGCGAGGGGCGGGCGGTAGCGCCCGCGTGAGGCGGGCGCCCACTCGGTAGCTAGTGGCCAGCACCCGTGGTCGAGCGCTCTTTCTTGGCTGCGGTCGCGGAGCCGTGCTTCTTGATGAACTCGTCGGTGAGACGTCGCGCGTCGTTGTCGCTGTGCTGGACCGGCGGCGACTTCATGAAGTACGCGCTCGGCCCTTCCAGGGTCCCGGAGAGGCCGTGGTCGAGCGCCAGCTTGCAGCAGCGGACGGCGTCGATCACGATCCCGGCCGAGTTGGGGGAGTCGTGGACCTCCAGCTTGAGCTCGACGTTGAGCGGCACGTCGCCGAAGCCCCTGCCCTCGAGCCGGATCAGCGCCCACTTGCGGTCGTGCAGCCAGGGCACGTAATCGCTGGGGCCGATGTGCACGTTGTCCGCGCCCAGGTCGTAGTCGAGCTGGGAGGTGACCGAGCGCGTCTTGGAGATCTTCTTGGACAGCAACCGCTCGCGCTCGAGCATGTTCAGGAAGTCCGTGTTGCCGCCGAAGTTGAGCTGGTAGGTGCGCTCGAGGCGGACGCCGCGCTCGCGGTAGAGGCGGGCCAGCGTGCGGTGCACGATAGTGGCGCCGACCTGGGACTTGATGTCGTCGCCGATGATGGGCAGCCCCTTTTGCTCGAAGCGGCCCTGCCAGTAGTGCTCGCGGGCGATGAAGACGGGGATGCAGTTGACGAACGCGACTCCCGCCGCCAGCGCCTGCTCGACGTACCACTTGGTGGCCTCCTCGGAGCCCACCGGGAGATAGTTGACGAGCACGTCGGCGCCCGTCTCCTTGAGGATGCCGACCACGTCCGAGGTCTCGCCGGGCGCCTTCTGGATCAGCTCCGACAGGTATTTGCCGATGCCGTCGTGCGTCATTCCGCGCTCGACCTTGACGCCGAGATGGGGGACGTCCGAGAACTTGACGGTGTTGTTCTGGCCGGCCCAGATCGCCTCCGACAGGTCCTTGCCGACCTTGGTCTTGTCGACGTCGAAGGCCGCCACGAACTCGATGTCGCTGATGTGATAGCCGCCCAGGTCGACGTGCATCAGGCCGGGCACGAAATCCTTGGGCGAGGCGTCGCGGTAGTACTGGACGCCCTGGATCAGGGATGACGCGCAGTTGCCGACCCCGACGACTGCGACCCTCACCTTGCCGTTGCCGCGGCCGCGGCCGTTTCCGTTCTTGACCGACATTCTTGTCACCTCTCTAACGCGATCTTCTGTCTGTGTAGATGGTCGATTTGCAGGAGCTCTCGCAGCTCCTGGTGGCGCCGGGTGATCGACTCGGCGTCGAGCGAGCAATAGACCTGCCGGCCCTCGCGGCGCTGCCGCACCGCGCCACCGACGCGCAGCATGCGCAGGTGCCAGGAGATGCGCGGCTGGCTCATGCGCATCGCGGCGGCGAGGTCGTTTACGCTCTCCTCGCCGACCTCGCCCAGGCGCTGCAGGATGCGCAGCCGCGTGGGGTTGGCAAGGGCCAGGAAATGGTCGGGCAGCTCGCGGCGGGTACTGGGCACAAACATAACGCTTCCTTTATGTATCGCCAGCATAACGCATAAAGGACTCTTTATGGATTGGACGTACCGAATCGTGCGCCGCACCGTATATTTCTTGATACCAAGCATGGCAAGACACAAGTACGACGAGTCCTCGGCCGACCTCGCCGCGGACATCGTGGAGAGCGCCCAGCAACTGGTTCGGCTGGAGATCGCCCTGGCCAAGCAGGAAGCCAAGGAGCTGGCGATTCGCAACGGCATCGCCATCGGCCTGATGGCCGGCGGCGCGCTGTTCGCGATGCTCGGGCTGTTGATCGCGGTGCCCGTCCTGATCGTCGAGCTCACCGGCCGCTGGTGGGTGGCGCTGATCTGGGTCCTGCTCTACGTCCTCGGCGGCGCGGCCGCCATCCTCATCGGCAAATCACGGCTGAAGATCGAGGCCCCGCAGCGGACCATCTCCAGCCTCAAGGAGACCAGGGCATGGGTGCTAAGTCAGCTGACTACGAGCAGCAGATAGCCGACACGCGCGGGGCCATGGAGTCGAAGATCGTGGAGCTCCGCGAGCGCACCCGCGACACGGTCCGCCGCGGCCGCCGGGCGGTCCTGATCGCCGCCGGCGTGGGGGCCGCGGTCGGGGCGGCGGCGGTCGTCGCCATCGTCGTCTACCGGGCTTCGCGTCCGGTGACGCCCTCCGAGCGGGTGCGGCGGGCCCTCCCCGACGGCTGGTGGGACTGGATCCGAAACGGCCGCGACAAGGTCGAGCTCACGCTGCGCCGCGGGGTCCCGCCGGTGCGGCTCTACGTGGGCGACCAGCAGGTCGGCGACCAGCCGGCGTCGAGCTCGATGGAGAAGATCGCGATCCGCGCGGCCCAGGCGGCCGGCACGGCCGCGGCCGCCGCCCTGGTGGCACGGCTCGTCTCGCAGTTCCAGAAGCGGGGCAAAGCCGCCTAAGCA
>DATCNF010000332.1:0-11403 GCA_036565325.1 Candidatus Dormiibacterota bacterium
GCCAGTAGGAGCAGGAGAGCGGCAGCCCGGCGCATCCGCGGCATCCTACCCTCGCGGGCCGCTCCGGCACATGTGAATTGCCTGTGAAGCGGTCGTATAACCAATCGGTACATGGGCGCGCGCCGATACCCGCACCGTAGAGCCGGGGTGCGTCAGCCGCAGAGCGTGACGGTGACTGGGCCGTTGCCCGTGACCGTGGCGCCCTGGATGGCGCCCAGCGCCGACGCCAGCTTGGCCGTGTGCGCCTGGGTGTCCTCGGCGAAGGCGGCGCGGAGGCAAGACTTTGCGCCGGACTCCCAGGCCACGTAGCGGTCGCCATCCCAGCCCTGTCCGAGGTCGCGCACGTCGGCCGTGGTCAGCGGCCGGGGCGTCAGCCGCTCGAGCAGCAGCGTGAGGCCCATCTCGCCCAGCATCCCGTGGTCGAACTGGGTCCCGTCGGCGGGCGGCGCGGGCACGTCCAGGGGCGTGAAGCCGGCCAGGAAGCGGTCCGGGGTGATCACCTCCGCGGTGGTCTTGGGCGGGGCCGCGAAGGCCGTGTCGAGGCCGGCGTTGCCGCCCCGCGCCGCCATCACCGCGTCGACGAAGCGCGGACCCACCGAATAGGGGAAGGCCAGGAGCTCGATCATCACGGTCGGGATGTCCGCGGGCGGCGGGCCGCCGCCGCCGCTGTTCAGCTGCCGCTTGTCGGCGGCGGAGAGGGTGGCGATGTAGGCGTTCTCGACGCGCACCGCATCACCTTCGATGAGCGCTCGCCAGGCCGTCGGGCGCTCATCGTCGTTGTCGTTGTCGAGGGCGTTGAGCGGGAAGTACTGGTCCTGCAGCGCGTGCGTCAACTCGTGCACGAGCACGTGGCGGGTGGAGGCCGAGGCGTCGGTGCCACGGACCACCAGCTCCTTGGTGTTGGGATCGTAGAAGCCCACGACGCCCGCGCCCAGGAGCTCGTCCTCCGCCTTCACGATGTCGAGCGAGGCCGGGACCAGGTGCATGGCGCGCAGGTCCTTGAACTCGATGTTGAGGTCGGAGCGGTCCTTGTCCGTGCGCATGGTGACGCGGGTGCGGAAGTCCGCGTCGCTCAGGAAGGTCACCTTGACCGGGCGCTTGAACTTGAGGCCGCGATGCTGCTCGACGAACTTCTCGGCCACCGGGATGAAGGCGCGCACGTCCCCCGACGCCGAAGGCCGCGGGCTCGGCGAACGCTGCGCGAGAGGACCCGGCGGCGCGCACGCCACCAGCGCCACCACCACGGCCGCCAGGGCTGCCCTCACGGCCGAATCCTAGCGAGGGGCGCCGACCTACCAGGTCACGGGGCGTCCCTATGTGCGGCCGTGGTGTCCGGCACGCTCACGTACACCACTTCGTGCGCGGCCGCCGACTGGGCGGCCCCGGCCGCCACCGCCAGCAGCAGCGCAGCCGCGGCCAGCGACCCGGCCACCCTGCACACCGCTCGGATCACCCGGGTGGGCCTCGAGAGTGGGGCCGGCCGGCGCCGCCGGTCCGCCACGCGCAGCGATTCGACCAGCTCCGACGCGGAGCCGGGGCGGTCGGCCGGCATCTTGGCCAGCCCCCGCAGGAGCGCGCGGTCGACCTTGTCCGAGAGGTGGGGCTGGGCCTCGCGGACGGGCGGCACCGGGTCGCGCATGTGCGCCAGCAGAAGGGCCAGGCCGGTGCGCCCGTCGAAGGGCAGCCGCCCGGCCAGCGCGTGGTAGGCGGTGACCGCCAGCGAGTAGACGTCCGCCGCCGGCGTCAGGTCCTCGCCGGTGCCCTGCTCGGGCGCCATGTAGGCGGGAGTGCCCATGACCATGTTGGACTCGGTCGGGTTGTCGCTCCCGGCCAGCACCTTGACCAACCCGAAGTCGGCCAGCACGGGCGTGCCGTCGCTGCGGAGCAGGATGTTGCCGGGTTTGACGTCGCGATGGAGCACGCCCTGGCCGTGGGCGTGGTCGAGAGCGGAGGCGATCGGCGCCAGCAGCGCCACCACCTCGAGCAGGTCGAGAGGCTCCACCAGGCGCTGCTCGAGGGTCCCGCCGTCGACCAGGTCGGTCACCAGGTAGGCCAGGCCGCGGTCGATCCCGTAGTCGTAGACGCCCAGGATGTTCGGGTGCCGCAGCTTGGCCACCGTGACGGCCTCCTGCCGCAGCCGCTTCAGAGCGAGCGTGCCGGTGACGGCGGCCGGCATCACCTTGATCGCCACCGGGCGCTCCAGGCTTTCGTGGTAGCCGAGGTAGACGGTGGCCATCCCGCCGCGGCCCAGAAGGCCGTCGACGCGATACGGACCTACGCGGCTCAAGCCGGTAAGAAGTTCCCCCATATCAAACCCCCTCCAGTGCTGCTTCACAGCGGCACTTAGGCGAAGGTGAGAACGCCGGGCTGTGGATAAGTACTCAGGCGCCACACCCACCTAAACTTGATTGCCCTATGGCCCGCGTCCAGGCCCTGCGCTGCAGGGAGTGCGGGACCGAGTACGAGCTCCAGCCCACCCATGTCTGCGAGATGTGCTTCGGCCCCCTCGATGTCGTCTACGACTACGCCGAGGTGAAGCGCGTCCTCAGCCGGGAGCGGATCGAAGCCGGGCCGCCTTCGATGTGGCGCTACCGAGACCTGCTCCCGATCCCCGACGAGGCGCCCCTGGTGACCCTCGGCGAGGGGTTCACGCCCCTGGTGCGGGCCGAACGCCTGGGCGCCGAGCTCGGCCTGCGCAACCTCTACCTCAAGAACGACACCATGAATCCCACCAACTCCTTCAAGGACCGGGTGGTGTCGGTCGCCGTCTCCTGGGCGCGGTCCGCCGGGTTCGAGACCATGGCCTGTGCCTCGACCGGCAACCTGGCGCACTCGGTGGCGGCGTACTCGGCGCGCGCCGGCCTCGAGGCCTACGTGTTCATGCCTGCCGACATCGAGAACGCCAAGGTGGTGTCGACCGCCGTGTACGAGCCCAACGTGATCGCCGTGCGCGGCAACTACGACGAGGTCAATCGGCTGTGCTCGCAGCTGGCGGAAGAGTTCCCCTGGGCGTTCTGCAACATAAACGTGCGGCCTTTCTACGCCGAGGGCTCCAAGACGCTGACCTTCGAGACCGCTGAGCAGCTCGGCTGGCGGCTGCCCGACGAGATCGTGATCCCGATCGGCAGCGGGTGCCAGTTCGTTCGCCACCGGCGGGCGGCCTCCGAGCTGCTGGAGCTGGGCCTGGTCTCCGGCGACCGGCTGCCGCGCTTGACCGGCGCCCAGGCCCTGGGCTGCGCGCCGGTCTACAACGCGTGGCAGCAGGGGACCGACCGGGTCATGCCGGTGCGCCCCGACACCATCGCCAAGTCGATCGCGATCGGCAACCCCTCGGATGGGACCTACGTGGTGCGGATCGCGAAGGAGACGGGTGGGGTGGTGGAGGCGGTCACCGAGGAGGAGATCGTGGACGCCATCCGGCTGCTGGCCCGGACCGAGGGCATCTTCACGGAGACCGCCGGCGGTGTGACCCTGGGCGTGCTGGCCAAGCTGGCGCGGGCCGGTCGCTGGAACGGGGACGAGGTGGTCGTGGCCTACCTGACCGGGCACGGCCTCAAGACCGCCGACGCCCTCAACGGCTCGGCCGGAGGCCGTAGGGTGGAAATAGACCCGAACGTGAAATCGTTCCGCGAAGTGGTCGCGGTCTGATTTCCTGAAGGAGGATCCATTTGCCCAAGTTCCGCATTCCCGGGCCCCTGCGCACTCTGAGCGGCGGTGAGTCGACCGTCAACGTGGAGGCCGGCGATCTCCGAGGCGCCATTGAGCGCCTGGAGGAGAAGCACCCCGGCTTCAAGAACCGGCTGCTCGACGATCAGGGGGAGCCCCGTCAGTTCGTCAACATCTACCTCAACGACGAGGACATCCGGCTCGGCGACGGGCTCGGCGCCAGGCTGCAGGAGTCGGACGAGATCTCGATCGTCCCGGCGGTGGCCGGGGGCCGGCGCTAGGCGCGCGTTCGCGTCCCCCAGGCCGCATGTCCCGGGTAATGCGTCGCTGCTGGCGGGCGGATGGGCGCATTGTCCGGACAATGCGGCCCTAGTTCCGAGCGCGCGAGGCAAGCTTCAGGAGGCCGGGCAGTCTACTGGCGAAGTCGTCGGGATATGCGTGCCCGAGACCGGGCACTATCTCCACCGAGACACGATGCCCGCACTCGGCGAGCAGCGCCTGCAGATCGGGAAGGCGCTCGGTGTGCGGGTCGTCGGCGCCGTTGAGGACGGCCACCCGCAGGCGCCTGGCAGCCGGCTCCAGGTGCAGGGGGTGGGGCACGAAGCTGCCCACCATGACGACCGCCGCGGCCGGGAAAGGGTCGCCGCGCAGAGCGGCGTTGAGGGCCACCCAGGCGCCCTGCGAAAAGCCGGCCAGCACCACCCGGCCGTGCGCGGGCAGCCCGGCGGCGATCGCCTTCAGGTCCTCCCAGACCCGCTCGCGCGGCGGATCCCAGCAGAAGCCGTCGGCGCTGGCCGGCTGGGAGGCCTGGCCGGCGGCCACCGTGTAGCCGAGCTCCCGGGCCGGCAGCCAACGCGGCAGCGTGGTGGCGGCGTTGCCGGTGGCGCCGTGCAGCACCAGGAGCAGGGGATGCAGGCCGGGGCCCGGCGCTTCCACGACCAGCACCTCCGGACGCAGGTGGCGGGCGGCCACCCGGCGCCGAGCTTCCTCAATGACCTCGGCGCAGGCGACGTTGGCCAAGACCGGCGCCACGCTCGGGTCCCCGAGCAGGCTCAGCCGCCAGAGGCAGCCCTGGTCGAGCGCGCGGCGCAGGGTGGCGGCGGCCCCGGGCAGGTCGTCCAGGGCCACGTGGCACGCCAGCATCCCCAGCCACGTGAAGTCGCGCCGCTCGGGGGCCGAATCCCACAATCCCTCCAGGACGTCTCGGGCCTCGCGGAAGCGGCCGGCGCCGTACAGCTCACGCGATCGCTTCTGGCCGGCCTCCCAGGTGTCCAACCGGACCAAACCTACACTTGGGCGCGTGAAGAT
Source organism: Candidatus Dormiibacterota bacterium (assembly GCA_036565325.1). GTDB lineage: Bacteria > Chloroflexota > Dormibacteria > Dormibacterales > Dormibacteraceae > CF-28. The sequence goes on from DATCNF010000332.1 coordinate 4,975, forward strand.
CGCGGTGGCCATGTCGGGCGGGGTGGACAGCTCGGCGGCAGCGGGGTTGCTGCTGGAGCAGGGCCACCAGGTGGTCGGGGTCACGCTCCAGCAGTGGCCGCGCTCCGACGCGGCCGAGCTCGAGCGTCACGGCGGCTGCTGCTCGCTGAACGCCGTCGAGGACGCGCGCCGGGTGGCAGCGCTGCTCGGCGTCCCCTATTACTGCTGGAACCTGGAGGCGGAGTTCGGGAAGCGCGTCATCGAGCCCTTCCACCGCGCCTACCTGGCGGGCGAGACGCCGAACCCGTGCCTGCGCTGCAACGCCTTCGTCCGCTTCGACCTCATGCTGCGCCGGGTCCTCGCCCTCGGTTTCGACGCCCTGGCCACCGGCCACTACGCGCGCGTCATCCAGGGGTCGGGCGGGCCTGAGCTGCATGCCGCCGCCGACCCCGCCAAGGACCAGTCCTACATGCTCTATCACCTGGACCGCGAGCGCCTTGAGCACCTGGTGTTCCCGCTGGGCGACCTGGTCAAGTCGGAGACCCGGGAGCACGCCCGCCGGCTGGGGCTGCCGGTCGCCGACAAGCCCGAGAGCCAGGAGATCTGCTTCATCCCCCGCGGCCGGACGGCGGAGTACCTGGCCGGCCGCCTACCGGTGCGCGAGGGCGACCTGGTGACGGCGGGCGGCCGGCGGGTGGGGTCGCATCGCGGCGTCCCGCTCTACACGGTGGGCCAGCGGCACGGCTTCGGCGACCTCGCCGAGCCCGGGCCGTGGTACGTGCTGCGCCTGGAGCCCGCCGCCAACCGTGTCGTGGTGGGCCGCCGGGACGAGCTCGGGCGCACCGCGGTACGCCTGCGGGACGTCTCCTTCATCGACGGTCAGCCGGGGGGCGCGCTGGAGTGCGAGGCGCGGCTGCGCTACCACGCCCGGCCGGTGCCGGCCACCTACCGAGAGGGCGTGCTCAGCCTGGCCGAGCCTTTCGACGGCGTGGCCCCAGGCCAGGCGGCGGTGCTCTATCGGGGAACTCGGGTCCTGGGCGGAGGAACGATCGGTGCTTAGCCGGCGGCTTCCTGGATCGGCGTCAGGTGGTAAAGGCGCGGGGCGCCACCCAGCAAGGGCTCGAACTGCGGGCGGTACTCCTGGTTCAGCTTCTGCATGCGCTCCGCTCCCGAGGCGTCCGCCCAGCGGCTGATCACGCAGACGTCGCCGGGGTCCTCGCGCACGTCGCAGACCTGGACCCCGAAGTTGCCCTCCAGCTTCCGCGCCCGCTCCGCGGCCTCCTCGCAGACCTTGACCAGCTCCGCCCGCTTGCCCGCCGCCGGCCTCAGCACCAGGACCCGGATCACCTGCGCGTGGTCGCTCATTCCATACCTCCAGAAAAAAGTCGAGAGGGCCGGCACCGGCCGGCCCTCTGTGATTGTCGTGTGAAAACCGTCCCGGCTCCGCCGTTCTGGGAAGAAGCCAGAGCCTCTAGGTGCTCAGAACCTTACGCCAGGCCCGTTACGGGCTCTGCGGCGCTAAACGGCCTCCGCCGAACGAAGGCTCCGGAACGGTGTTGAGTTGTCCGGCGGCTCGTTTGCCATAGGCACCTCCGAGTTCTCGTAGGACGTTCTGGGTTCCATCAGACCACCCGGTTCCCGGCGAGTCAAGTGCTTGGGAACCCTTCAGTTCAGACTGCCGTCCTGGTACCAGCGGACGGGGTGGCGAAGGCCGTGGTTGCGCTCGTACTCGTCCCACCCGCGCTCGTAGAGGGCGCGCATGGCGGCGTCCACCTCGTCGACCGCGGCCGCCGAGATGCCGACCGCACGCACGCGCTTGGTGAGCTGCCCGACCGCGAAGTCGCGCGCCTCCAGCGGATTGACGCGGAACAGGGGCGGGATCTGGGTGGGGTCGTCGATCGCCAGGCGGCGGTCGGGCGCAACGCCGGTGTAGACGGCGGGCTCCAGCAGCTCGTGAATCTTGCGGGTGATCACGCGCGCCATCTCGGGCCGCTCGGTGACGCGCCGCCGCAGCGCCATCACGCCGAACCCGATGTGCCGCGACTCGTCGCGGGCAACCGCCGTGAAGCCGGCGGTGAAGCCGGGCAGGATGCCGACGCGGCGGAACTGGGTCAGCAGCGCATGCTGCCCGGCCAGCGCCAGGTAGCCCTCGATGACCAGGTGGTAGGTCACCACCGCCTCCACCCAGGCGGCTTCGTTCTCCGGCTCCCGGCGCACCAGGTCCACCGCCTCCGCGAGGTGCCCGTCGAAGATCTTCCGGAAGCCCGCCACCGTCTTCGGGCGGACCGCCTCCAGCGCCGCCGACAGCCCGCCCTCCAGGCCGAGGACCTCGGCAAAGAAGCGCTGGAAGAAGACCGTGTGCCGCGCCTCGTCCGCGATCTGGGTGGCCAGGAAGATCCTCTCGTCCTCCCGGGGCGCGGCGAAGAGCAGGGGCGAGAGCGTGTCGGTGACCGCTTGCTCGCCGATGAAGAAGAGCGTCATGGTGCGCCGGTAGGCGACCTGGAGCCCCTCGGAGAGGCCGGCCCAGTCCTTGCGGTCCGGCGCGAAGTCGAGCTCGGAGACCGCCCACTGCTGGGTCTCCCAGCGCCGGTAAAGGGAGTCGGCGGTGATCTCCTTGCCGAGCAGGTGGTCCATCTGGACCTCGACGTCGGTGATGTCGACGGCGACCAGGTCCTGGAGCGGCGACTCCTCGACCCGGCGAATGACGTCGAGGACGGATTGAGCGGTCATGGCGGGAGATTACTCTGCGCAAGGTGGGGTTGCCAGACGGGCTGGTGGCATTCGTGAAGGCCGGGTGCCCGACCTGTGTCACGGTGGTGCCGGTGCTCCAGCAGCTGGCGGGCTCCGACCGGTCGTTCACCGTCTACACGCAGGACGACCCGGCCTTCCCGCCGGGCGTCGCAGCCGTCGACGACACCGAGCTCGAGGAGTCCTGGCGGCAGGGCATCGAGACCGTGCCCACCCTCCTGCGCGTCGAGGGCGGGCGGGCGGTGGCCAGCGCGGTGGGCTGGCTGCGCTCGGAGTGGGAGGAGTTCACCGGCCTGGCGGGGCTGGGGCCCGGGCTGCCCGAGTTCCGGCCCGGCTGCGGCTCGCGCACCCTCGACCCGGGGATGCCCGAGCGGCTGGCCGGGCGCTACGACGCCGACACCCTGCGCTCGCGCCGCATCGAGGTGGCCGAGCTGGAGGACGAGTTCGAGGCCATGTATGCCCGGGGCTGGAGCGACGGCCTGCCCGTGGTGCCGCCCACCCGCCGGCGCGTGCTGCGCATGCTGGAGGGGACCCGCCGCGATCCCGGCGAGGTGGTCGCGGTGGTGCCGCCGGACCTGGTCGAATGCAGCGTCGAGAAGGTCGCGGTCAACGCCGTGCTGGCGGGCTGCCTGCCCGAGCACCTGCCGGCGGTGATCGCAGCCGTCGAAGCCGCCTGCACGGACGAGTTCAATATGCACGGCCTGCTGGCCACAACGTGGTTCAGCGGCCCGGTCGTAGTGGTCAACGGTGCCTTCCGAAAGCTCGCCGGGATGAACTCCGGCGTCAACGCGTTGGGTCAGGGCAACCGCGCCAACCTGGCCATCGGCCGCGCCCTGCAGCTGGTCGTCCGCAACGTCGGCGGCGGGCGGCCCGGGGAGGTCGACCGGGCCACCCTGGGCAATCCCGGCAAGCTCTCGTTCTGCTTTGCCGAGGACGAGGAGGGATCGCCCTGGGAGCCGCTGTCGGTGGAGCGCGGGCTGGAAGCCGGCCGGTCGGCCGTCACCCTCTTCGCCGGCTCCGGAGTGCAGGGCGTGGTCGACCAGCTCTCGCGGACCCCAGAGTCGCTGGCCCGCTCGCTGGCGGCCTGCCTGCGGGTGGTCGCGCACCCGAAGCTGGCGCTGGCCTGGGACGCCATGCTGGTCATCTCCCCGGAGCACGGGCGGGTCTTCCGGGACGCCGGCTGGAGCAAGGCGCGCCTGCGCGAGGAGCTGGACCGGCTGCTGATGCTGGAGGGAGCAGAGATGGTGCGCGGCGCGGGCGGGATGGCGGAGGGAATTCCCGAGGACCTGGCCGGCGGAAGTATCCCGAAGTTCCGGCCTGGCGGCCTGCTGATCGTGCATGCGGGCGGCACGGCCGGCCTGTTCTCGGCGATCGTGGGCGGCTGGGTCAGCGGCGCGGCCGGGAGCCAGCCGGTGACCCGGGCTATCGACTGACGCCGGCTACTTGATCACCCAGGTGTCGGAGTCCAGGGCGGACCCGCTGTTCCCGCCGAAGATCACCACTCCGTTCGAGGTGTCGGTGGCGGCGGAGGCGTCGTAGCGGGCGGACGGCGAGCCCGCCCCGGCGCCGTAGATCTGCAGCCAGCGGCCGCCGGACCAGGTCCAGGTGTCGCCCAGCACGGTCGAGCCGTTGCGGCCGCCGAAGAGCACCAGGCTGACCGCGGTGCCGCCGCCAGGCTTGTTCAAGAAGCCGAGTGCAGCCTGCTGGCGCGCGGGCGGCGAGCTGAGGGTGTAGAGGGTCCAGGTGCTGGTGCTCAGCGTCCAGGTGTCGCCAAGCGTGCTGGTGGCATTGGCCCCACCGAAGAGGACGATCTGCCCGCTGCCGTCCCGACCCATCGAGCCGTAGGCCCGGCAGGCCGGCTGGGTGGTCGAGGCGCAGTTGCTGGCCAGGACCTGCGTCCACTTGGAGGCGTTGAAGTTGTAGACCCAGAGGTCGTTGTAGTAGGTCGTCCCCAGCAGGCCCTGGGTGTAGCCGCCGAAGAGGATGACCTGGCCCCGGTTGGCGTCGAAGACCATCATGGCGCCCGCCCGCTGCGACGGCTGGTTGCCGCCCGGGGCGCTGTTGTTGGCCTGTCCCGCGGTCCAGGTCTTGGTGGTCGAGCTCCAGGTCCAGGTGTCGTTGAGGTCGCAGTTGAGGACCAGCAGGGTGCAGTCGCCGCCGAACATGACCACGCTGCCGTGGCTGCTGTCGTAGGCGATGGCGGCGCCCTGCCGGGCGGAGGGGCCCGTGGCGGTGCTCGAGGTCCAGGCGCTGCCGGTCCAGATCCAGGTGTCGCTCAGGTCGGTCAGGCCGTTGCTGCCGCCGAAGAGGACCACCTCGGTGCCGTCGTTGGCCATGGCCGCGCCCTCGCGGCCTGAGGGGCCGGTGGCGGTGCTGCTGAACCAGGCCGGGTCGTACGTGAACTGGTCGTTGCTGGCGGGGCTGGTGCCGCCCGGCGTGATCACGATCACGTTGACGGTGCCTGCCGCGGAGGAGGGGCTGGTGGCCACGATCGTGCAGTTCCCCAGGCCGTCGCAGGTCGGCGCGCTGAAGGTGGCGAGCTTGGCGCCGAACTTGACAGCGGTGGCGTTCTCGAAGTAGGTCCCGGTGATGGTCACCGAGGTGCCGCCGGTCTCGGGACCGAAGGGCGGTGACACGCTGCCGATGCCCGGCACCGGCGCGTTGGAGGTGATGTTCACGGTGGCCGTCGCCGTTTGCACCGGGGCGGTGGTGTCGGTGATGGTCATGGTGGCGGTGTAGCTGCCGGGCAGGTTGTAGGTGTAGGAGGTGGTCGGGCTCGTCAGGCCGGTCACCGGCGCGGAGCCATCGCCGAAGTTCCAGGCGTAGGTGTAGCCGGGGGTCCCGCCGCCGGCGGTGCCGGTGAAGTTGACGGTCACCGGGGCCAGGCCGGTGGTCGGAGCGCCGGAGGCGGTGGCGGTCAGCGGGGGCGTGGTCACGGTGATCGCGACCGCGGCCGAGGTGACGCTGCTGGGAGTCGAGTCGACGACCTGCACGGTGGCGTTGTAGGTGCCGGCGGCCATGTAGGTGTGGCTGGTCGCGGCGATGGTGGTGGTCGCGGTGCCGCCATCCCCGAAGGTCCAGTTGTAGGAGGTGTAGGTGCCGCTGCCGCCCACGGGCGTGGCCGAGAAGTTGACGTTGAGGTTGAAGTTGCCCGAGGTCGGGCTGGCGGCCAGGCCGGCGCCCAGCGGGCTGATCCCGATGATCGCGCTGCCGGAGTCGCCGAGGCCGTCGGTGACGGTCAGCGTCGCCGTGTAGGTGCCGCCGCTGGTGTAGGTGTGGCTGGTCCCGGCGCCGGTGCCGGTGCTGCCGTCCCCGAAGTCCCAGGAGTAGGTGTAGGGGCCGCTGTCGCCACCCGTGGCGCCGCCGGTGAAGTTGACGGCCAGGGGAGCCGGGCCGGTGGCCGGGCTGCCGCTGACGGTCACCACGATCGCCGGCCGCACCACGATGGTCACGCTGGACAGGGCCTGCTTGCCCTTGGCGTCGGTCACGATCAGCTGAGCCACGTAGGTGCCCGCGGTGTTGTAGGAGTAGCCGGGGTTCTGCGCGGTCGAGGTGCCGCCGTCCCCGAAGGCCCAGCTGTAGCTGTAGGGCGTCGTCCCACCGCTCGCCGTGGCGCTGAAGGTGACGGTCAGGGGCGCCGCGCCCGAGGTCACGTTCACGCCGGCGGTGGCGGTCAGGCCAGGCGTGGGCGTCGGCGTGGGC
>DATCNF010000333.1:0-3395 GCA_036565325.1 Candidatus Dormiibacterota bacterium
GGCGGGCGACGAGCAGCCGACGTTCGGCGGGGAGGTGAAAGTCGAGGATCGGTGTCAGGACCGCCACCTCAGGTACCGACCCCCGTGAGGTCGGCCACGCGAATCCGCCCGCTCGGGCGCCGGGACTCGACGAGGTCGACCAGGTGCGGGACGACGGTGTCAGGCTCCGGCCGGTCGGAGATGTCTTCGCCGGGGAACGCGGCCTGGTGCATGGCGGTCCGCAGGTCGCCCGGATCCACCGCCCATACGCGCAGCGACGGTTCCTCGGCGGCCAGCACAGCGGCCAGCTGGTCGGTCGCAGCCTTGGCGGCACCGTAGCCGCCCCAGCCGGGGTATGGCTCTACGGCGGCATCGGAGCTGATGAAGACGATCCGGCCACCGTCGGTCGCAGCCCGCAGCATCCCGATGGTTTCCTGGACCAGGCCGAGGCCGGCGATCGGGTACACCTCGAAGAGCTCGCGCACCGCGCCGAGGGGGAGGTCGGCCAGCGCGGGCAGCGGACTCGGCCCCAGCACTCCCGCGTTGCACACCAGCAGGTCCAGACCGCCGAGCGCATAGGCGGCGCCGGCTAGGGCGTGCCGATGCTCGGGGTCGGTGACGTCACCCGCCACCGCGATCACGTGCGCCCCAGGTGGTAGAAGCTGCCAGAGGTCCTGGTGCGCCTGGTTGAGTGCGGTCGCGTCACGGGCATCGATCACCAGCGACCAGCCGCGGCGAGCCAGGCCTCGCGTCAGCGCTCGGCCCAGGCCCCTGGATGCTCCGGTGACGATGGCAGTGCTCACGTCGTAACCTCCTGACCACGAGTAAACGCAGGATGACCTGTCTTTATTCTAGGCCAAGCTGCGGCGCACTAGGGAGATCACCGACGGGCATGGTCACCTGTTGAGAAGGGCGCGTGAGCCCACCGAGGCTCGCTTCGAATTCAGCGGGTGGCTCCCTGTGGAGGCTGGTCGGGGAGGCAGGGTTTGAGCTTCTTCTCGGCAGGTGTCCGTACACCTTAAGGAAATACAGGGCAGGGAGCGGTGACTTGGCTCAGCGTGGCCGGCAGGAGGATCTTGCGTGTTCCTCCGCGACGCGATCTCGGGTCGGCGCGCGTTGGTAGTCAACCCGAGCGCCCGTTGGCGAGCATGCTCGCCAGCCTTTCGCGGAGCACCGACAGGGTCGGCGGCTTGGCGATGAACCCGTCCGCCCCGGCACCCTGCCAGACCGTGTTCTCGCCCTGCGAGACGCTGGCCGAGAAGAGCAGGATCGGCACCCGTGCCAGGCGCGGGTCCTCGCGCAGCCTGCGGGTCAGCTCGAGACCGCCCAGGTTGGGCATGTGGACGTCCGAGATGACGAGGTCGGGGATCTCCTCGGCCACCGCCGCCAGCGCCTGGACACCGTCCTCCACGACCACCCCGCGATAGCCGAGCGTCTTCAGGAAGACGCTCATCAGGCGCCGTATGGTGGCGTCGTCGTCGGCGACCACGATGGTCGCCGTCACTCGCTCGACCTCTGAATCGGGACCGCGAAGGTGAAGGTCGACCCCTTGCCCTCCTCGCTCTCGGCCCAGACCCGGCCCCCGTGCATGTCGACGATCTGGCGCACCAGCGGCAGGCCGAGGCCGGTGCCGGTGATCGATTCGCGGTCCTTGGACTCGTGGCGCGCATAGCGCTCGAACACGGTGTCCAGTGCTTCAGGCGGCAGGCCGAGGCCGTGGTCGGTGATCGAGACCTTGACCTCCGCGCCGTCGCTCCCGCTCTTGACCAGGACGTCGCCGCCGTTGGGTGAGTACTTGATCGCGTTGCTGAGCAGGTTGGAGACCACCTGTGTGAGCTTGTCGGCGTCACCCTCGATGGCGGGCAGCGCGGCATCGAGGTCCAGCAGCATCCAGTGTGACTGGGTCGCGGCCTGGAAGCGGTCGGCGACCTCGGCCACCACCCGGTTGAGGTCGACCTTGCCGTAGTTCAGCTGCATGCGCCCGGACTCCATGCGGTCCAGGTCGAGCATCTCGGAGATCATCCGGGTCAGCCGCTTGCCCTCGCTGTGGATCTCGCGCGCGAACTCCTTGACCTCGGCGTCGTCGAAGTCCTGCTCCGCCAGCAGCTCGCTGAAGCCCTGGATGCCGGTCAGCGCGGTGCGGAACTCGTGCCCGACCAGCGACACGAAGTAGCTCTTGGCGTTGCTGATGCGGTCCAGGTCCTCGATCGCCCGCTCCTGCTTCGCGAGTGCCTCGACCAGGCGCGCCTCCGCGTTCTTGCGCTCCGTGATGTCGCGGATGACCGCCACCAGCATGGTCTCGTCCTCGGTGATCCAGGTGCCGCCGAGGTCGATCTCGACCGGGAAGCGGGTGCCGTCGCCCCCCAACGCGGCCACCTCCCGGTGCACGCTGAACGACTCGGCCGGAGCCGCCAGGTGGGAGCGCACGATGCGCTCGACCTCGCCCTGGTCCTCGGGGGCCAGGAACTGGGGCAGGGTCTGGCCCACGAGTTCGTTCGCCGAGCGCCGGAACATGCGCACGCCGGCGCGGTTGATGGAGCGGATGCGGCCCTCCTGGTCGACCGTCACCAGCGCTTCGGCCACGTTGTCCATCACGCTCTGGGCCCAGGCCGCATGGCCGCGGTATTCGTCCAGCAGGTGGTCGAACGCGGAGCGCCCGAGCTCGCGCTCGGCGACCGCGGCCAGGTCGATCAGGAGCTCGAGATCGTCCTCGCCGAATTCCCGCAGCTCGGGGTCCATCACGGCCAACACCCCGACCCGGTGGCCGGCCGGCTCGGCCAGCGACTTGCCGGCGAAGCTGCGCATGCCGAGCTCGTCGGGCTCCGACCCACTGTGCGCGTATGGCTTCCGGCTGCCCAAGGCGCGCTCGAAGTGCGACCCGGGCCGCATTACGTCGCGGGGCGGCAGCCCCTGTGCCGACTTCAGCCAGACCCTGTCGACGCCGACCAGGGCCATCACCGCGGCCGGCGTCCCCATCAGGCGTCGAGCCAGCCGCGTGATGCGGTCGAAGCGCTCCTCGGGCGCGCTGCCGAGGAGGTCGAGGCGGTTCAGGCTCTCCAGCCGGCCGGCCTCGTCGATCGGGACCCGGCTCACGGCCGTCTATCGTACGTTGGGGCTGGCGTAGTTCCACACTTTCCAAAATGGCTCGCACACTCGCCCGGCTCGATCCCGAGACCCTCGTCTTCGGCCACCCCAGCCCCGCCGAGGCGCAGATCTCGCCGGACGGCACGCGCCTCGTCTATGTGCTGCAGTCCGCCGATCCGGCGGTGCCCGGCCAGCTGCGCTCCCGCCTCTGCACCTGTGCCTTCGACGGCAGCTCGGCGGCTCCGCTGACGGCGGGGGATGAGTCGGTGGCGCAGAGCGGCGCCCGCTGGGCGCCGGACGGGGCCTCGATCGCTTACGCCGCCGAAGTCGAC
>DATCNF010000334.1:0-20047 GCA_036565325.1 Candidatus Dormiibacterota bacterium
CGCCAGGCCGAGGTCGAGGACCTGAGCGCCGGGGACCTCCCGGAGGGCCCGATCTACCTCCATCTCGACTGCGACCTGGTCAGGGCCTGCTCTTCGATTGATCCATCGCCAGCGCGACTACATCGTGTGGCTGATCGAACAGGTCGGCCAGGCGCTGGCCGAGATCGCCCAGCTGGTCAGGGAGGGCAAGTTCGACCTCGCGCTGCTCGCCATCCAGCGCACCACCGACCTGGTGGTCCCACCGCCCATGCGCGAGCTCCTGGACCGCCTCGAGCCATCCAGCGCGATCGCCGTCCTCGGACCTTCGGAACTGGATCGCGTGCGCATGTACGCGGCGCTGCTGGGCGAGCAGGGCGCCCTCCACGAGCTGCGCGGCCGGAGCGCGGACGCGAGCGGGTGCTACCGGCGCTCGCTGGAGCTGTATGCCGCGGCCGCCGGCGCCGGCGCCGAGCTCCTGGACGCCGACCACGAGCGCATCGGCGTGATGCGGGACAAGCTCGCCGAGGGCCAGAGCGCCGGTTAGCGCGCATACTCTCGGCACCGTGCCCGGGCTGCACGACGCCACCACCGTGGGGGACATCGTCACCGCCGTCCTGCGGCGCTTTCCCGACCGGGTCGCCTTCCGCCAGGACGGCCAGGACCTGACCTACCGCCAGGCCGAGGACTCACTGGCGCGCTGGGTCTCTGTGCTGAGCGAGCGCGGGCTGCGGCGTGGCGACGGCGTCGGGCTGCTCTCGCCCAACCGCCCGGAGGCGTGGCTGGCACCGACCACGGCCGCCCTGGCCGGCGGCCGCTACACCGCCCTGCACCCACTCGGCTCGCTGGACGATCACCTGCACGCCTGCGACGAGGCCGAGCTCCGGTTCCTCTTCGTGGATCCCGCCTTCGCCGAGCGCGCGGTGCAGCTGAAGGAGAAGGCGCAGACGGTGGAGGCGGTATTCAGCTTCGGTCCCTCGGACGCCGGCGAGGACATCCACGCCATGGCCGCCCGAGCGCGCCTGAACGGGCCGCTCGACCGCGGCCCCAGCCGCGGCGAGGACATCAGCTACCTGCTCTACACGGGCGGCACCACGGGCGTGCCCAAGGCGGCCATGATCACCGACCGCGCCGTGGTCGCCCACTACGCCGGCACCGCGCTGGGCTGGGACCTGCCCGAGCGGATGCGCTACCTGGCGGTGGCCCCGATCTCACACGCGGCCGGGATGCTGATCATGCCCACCCTGCTGAGCGGCGGCACGGTCATCCTCCAGCGCCGCTTCGAACCGGCCGCCTGGCTGCAGGCCGTGGCCGCCGAGCGGGCCACCCTGAGCCTGCTGGTGCCGACCATGATCTACGCGCTCCTCGACCATCCGCAGCTCGACGGCGCCGACCTCTCGAGCCTGGAAACCGTGATCTACGGGGCGTCGGCGATCGCTCCCAGCCGGCTGGCCGAGGGCCTGGAGCGGATCGGGCCCGTGTTCTGCCAGCTCTACGGACAGACCGAGTCGGCGGGCCAGGGCACGTCGCTCTGGCGGGCCCACCACGACCCCTCAGACCTCCACCGCCTCACCTCCTGCGGGCGGACGATGCCCTTCAACCGGGTGGCCGTGCTCGACGAGGAGGGCCGGCTGGCGCCCGACGGGACCCCGGGCGAGCTGTGCATCCAGGGCCCCACGGTGATGGAGGGCTACTGGAAGCAGCCCGAGCTGACCGCCGCCACCCTGGCCGGCGGCTGGCTGCACACCGGCGACCTGGGCATCCGCGACGAGGATGGCTTCTTCTACATCGTCGACCGCAAGAAGGACATGATCGTGAGCGGCGGCTTCAACGTCTTCCCGCGCGAGGTCGAGGACGTGCTCGCCCGGCACGAGGCGGTCTCTGCGGTGGCGGTGATCGGCGTTCCCGACGACAAATGGGGCGAGGCCGTGAAGGCGCTGGTGGTCCTCCGGCCGGGGGGACGGGCAGAGGCCGAGGAGCTGATCGCGCTGGTCCGCGAGCACAAGGGCCCGATCTATGCGCCCAAGTCGGTGGAGTTCATCGATGCCCTCCCCATGACCCCGGTCGGCAAGGCGGACAAGAAGGTGCTCCGGGCGCGCTACTGGGCGGGACACGAACGCCGAGTCGGCTAGGGCTGTTCGAAGGACCCGTGGCGGCCCGCGCCGCCGGCGAAACGCGCCGCCCCGGCCAGGGTTTCGCCAGAGCTGATCACCTCCATTCCGCGCCGCGCCTCGTTGCCCAGCGCGGCCTTTAAGTCGAGGTCCCACTGCTCGTAGGCGGAGAGCCGGTCGCTGCGCAGGCAGCCCTGTGGGAAGCGGGCCAGCTCACGGCCCAGCCCCACCGCCGCCGCCAGGGCGGTGCCGCCGGCCACCACCCGGTTGGCGAGCCCCATGCGCAGGGCTTCCTGGGCGGGCACAGGGCGCCCCGTCAGGATCATGTCCAGCGCCTGGCTCTGGCCGATCAGCCGCGGCAGCCGGATCGTGCCTCCGTCGATCAGCGGCACTCCCCAGCGCCGGCAGAAGACGCCGAACACCGCGCCATCCCCCGCCACCCGGAGGTCGCACCAGAGCGCGAGCTCCAGCCCGCCCGCCACCGCATAGCCCTCGACGGCGGCGATCACGGGCTTGCTGAGCAGCATGCGCGAGGGGCCCATGGGCCCCTCGCCATCGGCGGCCACCCGGTTGCCGCGCCCGGTCGCGACGCCCTTCAGATCGGCGCCGGCGCAGAAGTGCCCGCCGGCCCCGGTGAGGACGGCGGCACTCAGGGAGTCGTCGGCTTCGAAGCGCCGGAAGGCGTCGACGAGGGCGGCGGCGGTGGGCCCGTCGACGGCGTTGCGAACCGCCGGCCGGTCGATGGTGACGATGGCGACGGGACCCTCGGTTGCGTACTGGACTGTGGCCATGGCGGGATGATCACACGCGGTGCCGCCGGGACGCGCCCGGCGGCACCAACTCCGAGCAGGACGGTCCGCTCAGGCCCTGGCCAGCAGCTCCGCCAGGCGCTCCCAGGACTCGGTCGCGCCCGACTCCATGCCCGATTGGACCATCGCGTCGCGGTCCGCCACGGACTGGAACACCGACCGCGTGGTCACCCTGGTCTTGCCCCCGAGATCCTCGAAGGTCACCGTGTCGAGCACCACGTGTCCCGGCACGCCTTCGAACTCGAAGGTGCTGACGACCCGCTCGGGCGCGAGTACTTCGTGGTAGACGCCGTGGAACGCGTACTCGCTGCCGTCGGTGTCGCGCTGAACGAAGCGCCAGGCGCCACCGGGCCTCAGGTCCATCGTCTCCACGGTGGTCGTGAGCCCCCTCGGTCCCCACCAGTTGGGCACGGCCGCGGGATCCGTGAAGGTCTTGAAAACGAGCTCACGCGGCGCGTCAAAGACGCGCGAGATGACGATCTCCGGCTTGCCTGCTTCGACGGTGAAAGCGGTCGCGGTCATCATTTCGGCTTCTCCTCGGTTTGCAATTCGCGCAGGTAATCGTCAAGGCGGTCCAGGCGCTCCTCCCACAGATGGCGGTAGCGCTCCAGCCATTCGGACACGTCCTTCAAAGGCGCCGCCTCCAACCGGCAGGGGCGCCACTGCGCCTTACGCCCCTGGGTGATCAGGCCTGCTCGCTGCAGCACCTTGAGATGCTTGGAGACGGTCGGCAGCTTCAACTCGAAGGGGGCGGCGAGCTCGAGGACCGTGGCCTCGCCCTGCCCGAGCCGTGCCAGGATGGCCCGGCGGGTGGGATCGGCGAGTGCCGTCAGCGTGATGCTCAACCGGTCATCCGTCTTCCTCATTCTACCCTTCGGCTAATTAGCCTATCGGCAGAATAAGGTTGGTACTAAAGAGGTGTCAAGGGGTCGTCGCGCGCTTAGCCTGAACAGCGCCCGAGATGACGCGACAGTAGCGGCTCATCTGGGGAGCACCTTCCGAGAACCGTAGACGAGTTCTGCCGGCGGTCGACCGGTGCTGCGTTGGCCGGTGTGCGCGCGATGGAAGTTGTAGTAGCGCAGGTAGGCAGCCAGGTCCCGTCGCAGGGTCGTGTATTTGGGCACCAGCGACATCGCGAAGGTGGGCCGCCAGCACTCCTCCAGGATGGTTCGCTGCACCCGCTCGACGGCGCCATTGGTTTGGGGTCGCCCGGCTCGGATGAAGCGCTGCTCGGCACCGAGGGCGGTGACCGCCTCCCTGAAGTCCAGGGAACGGAACTCCGAGCCGTTGTCGGTAGTGATGGCCTTGAGCTTCCAGCCGGCCGCCGAGAGCTCCTTGGCGACTCGCCGCGCGAGGGCGGTGGTGAATTGAGCGCTGGGGTTGAGGTGGGTGCGGTGAACCTGGGCCCAGACGAAGGAGCTGGCAACGTCGATGGCGGTGTATTGCCAGACCCGGCCCTTGGTGCCGCTCAGGCGGCCGATGTGGAAGCAGTCGAACTGGACCAGATCGCCAGGCTGTTTAGCTTCGAGGTGGCGATTGACGGGTGGCGGGGTCGCTCCGGCTGGGGCGGCGCCGCGTAGCCGGAGACCAGCGAGAGCCGGCGTAGCCGAGTCCCCAGGCCGTGCCGGCGCAAGACTCGTAGGACGCCGCTCGCTGAGACCGTCAGCGACTGCTCGAGCGCCAGCTGGGCGGCCAGCCGGCGCGGACCCAAGCCGGGGTTGGCCAGAGCCATGGCCAGGATCTGTGTCTCCTGCCAGGGCGGGATCTGGTTGGGCATCCGCGGTGCCCGGCGTTCCCGTGGCCTGAGCACCTCCAGACCCTCTCGCTCCACCCGCCCCTTCCAGCGGTAGAACCAGGAGCGGTGGTAGCCGAGCGCCTGACAGGCCCGGCTTACCCCTTCTTCAGCTGCCCGCGCGAATACCAGCAGCCGATGTCGGTAGAGAAGGTCATCATTAGTCACGGCGGTACCTCCCTATGGGCGTAGAGCACCCACAGGATGGGCCGCCGCTTCTATTTCCGGGAGGTCCGGAAGTGTCTACAGATCTCCGGAGCTGTTCAGCTTAGCCCTTCACGTAGGCGAGCTTCTCGGCCACCTTGCCGTCCCGCATGCGGTACAGGTCGACGCCGCGCACGTGCCCACCCGCGCCCGCGCTGCCCCAGGAGAACCGCCATCGGCTGACCACGCGGTCGCCGGCCACGAACATCTCCTCGTTGTCGAACCGGGGCTCCTCGGTGCCCGCGAAGAAGGCCTCCCAGAACTTGCGGACGGCCGCCTGGCCGACGTGCCGCTCCCCGTCGGGCGGCGGAGAGGTGTTCTCGAAGACGCAATCGTCGGTCATCAGCGCCATCACGGCATCGACGTCACCGCGGTCGAACGCCTCGCAGAAGCGGTTCACCACCGCGAGCGCATCCGTCGCGGCGCCCTGCTCGCCGTGCCAGGAGGCGACCAGCTCCCCGACCTGCGGGATGTGCTCGCGATAGTGGTCGGTCAGCCACTCCAGCACGTCGGCGCCACTGGTGGGAAAAGCCTCCTTGCCGCCCGGGTACCAGACCGGCGCCTTCCGATCCCGGTCCGGAGCCAGACCGTCGATCAGGCCGCTCACGTCCTGGTGGAGCTTCTCGGTGCGGGCCAGCTCGGCCTCCACCTCGCCGGCTCTCAGGGCCTCGCCCGCCCGCGCGTGGGCGCGTTCCGCGAGCCCGGGCGGATCCTCGGGCCGGCACTCGGCAAAGCCGGTCGCGATCACCGCTTTCAGCACGTTGGCGTAGTGCGCGAGCACGAAGTTGACGTGGACGGTGATACCCCCCAGCGAATAGTCGTCGCCCGGCTTCAGGTAACCGACCGCGCCCGGCGGCACGCCTTTCATCGCCTGCAGATACTCGTCGCGCGCGGCCGCGAAGCCCGCCGTCACCGAATTCAAGTCCATGGTCTGCATCTCAATGGCCTCCCCATCGTTGGTTGGTGCAGATATGGGAACACGCGGAGACATAGAGCGAGCGGACCGCAGCGGCCTCGTCGGCCACCACAGCCCGCTCTGTGGGGAGAGGTTCGAGTTGGTCTAGCTGTGGCTGAAGCGGCCCCTCGAGGTGACCAGGCGTGCCACCAGCAGAAGCAGGAAGGCGCCCACGAAGGCGATTACGACTTCGCCGATGAAGCCACCACCGAGCGAGATCCCGGCCATGCCGGCCAGGTAGCCGCCGATGACGGCACCCAGCAGCCCGACCACGATGTCGGCGGGCAGGCCCATGCCCCGACCGCTCAGCATCTTGCTGGCCAGGTAGCCCGCGATCAGTCCCACGACCAGCCAGATCAGCAGGTTGGTGATCATGAGGTCGCCGGCCTGGTCCCGCGGGGGGCCGTGGTAATCCGGATCAGCGCCACGGCGCCCCAGCCGAGCAGTGCGAAGACGGCGATCGCCACCAGCGCCGCCGGCTCGAAGATGTTGCCCGTGGATCCGGTGTTCGGGAAGATGCCGTGGAAGGGAGCCACCAGTGGCCCGCTCACGGCATAAATGAGGTTGACGAAGGACGACTGGGTGGAGGCGCCGAGGAGCTTGAGCAGGAAGCGGGTCGCGATCAGGACATCGACAACGCCGACGATGAACCCGACGATGGCCACCGCGCGGAAGTTGTAGCGACCCTCCTCGGCGATTGCGACACGTTCCACCGGGACGACGTGCTCTACGGGGACGGAAGCTGGAGCCGAGTGCTGGATCGCCATTGGTGAATTACTCTCCATCAGGTTTCTGGTCGAACAGGAATGGAGTGAGCATTGCGCGAGCGCCGTAACAGAGTCAGCAACTTTCGGCCGGCCTAACGAAGAAGACTGAACATCCCCCCGAGAAGCACGATCAGGAGGGCGCCAAAACCCCCGACCCAGGCCGCCGCATGGGTCGCACCCTGAACCCGCGCTGAGGCGCGGTGGTGCCGGATTGCACGCCGCCTCTGGTCGAACGTCCCCGTCGACGCCACGGCGAGGCGGCTACTCAAGCTCTTGCACCCTGGCCGTCCAGAACCCGAGGCGCTGACGGAATCTGTCGGCCTGGGCGGCCACGACCGGCACGTTGCTCAGCTCGACCTCACGCCGAGCCTGCGGCGATTGCCTGGCCATCAGCTGCTGGATGCGCTCCATGACCTTCTCTTCCATGGCCAGGATCTCGCGGTATATCTGGCTCCAATAGATCGCCTGATCCATCGATGCGCTGCGGGGATCGACCTCGCCGTCCATGGGCTGGTTGGGATCACCGCCCCGAATGGCGGCGACCACATCCGGGCGGAGGCGGTCGCTCCGAGCTGTGTTCATGAGACAGTCTTGCGCCCACTGCCGTAAGAAGGTCAGTAACTTTCGCGGCGGCCTGGGTCTCCCTCCGCGAGGTCCTTGGCCGAAACCGTGGCGCCGGCGGCGATCAACGGCGTGAAACTCGCCAGCTCGCCATCCGTGTCGATCTCGGGATCCCCGCCGCGGTTGAGACCAACCGCCGCCTTGAGCCTGCCGGCCTCCAGGTAGAAGCTGATGAACCGCCGCTCCTCGAGGCTGCCACGCGTCACGAACGTGTCCCAACGCTGCGCGTGGCCGACATATTCGAGCTTGTCCTCGTACTGGTCGGACCAGAAGGTGTGGATGTAGTCGTAAGCCCCGCCGGTCCCGAGCAGCGACCTGGCGGCGGCGACTCCCTGCTTCTCGGCATTGTTGTAGTGCTCGACTCGGATCCGGCCGAAAACGGGATGCAGGTGATTGGCGACGTCGCCCGCCGCCCAGACCGCCGGATCAGCTGTCCGGCAGGCCGCGTCGACCAGAACTCCGTTGTCGAGGGGGAGCCCGGACTCCGCGAATGGCTCCGTGTTGGGCTCGATGCCCACGGCCAGGATGGCGAGGTCGCAGGCTATGCGTTGTCCAGCCTTGGTGGTCACGCCATCCACCCGGTCGGTCCCAGAGATGGAGACGACACTGTCGTTGGGGATCAGCCGCACGCCGGCATCGGTGTGCATGCCCGCCATGACGCTTCCCACCTCCTCTCCCAGCACGGCGGCCAGGGGCCAGCGCCCACTCAGCACCGCGGTCACCTCAACGCCCAGGTGGCGCAGCGACGCGGCGACCTCGCAGCCGATGAACCCCATGCCCACGATCACGGCTTGCGCGCCCGGTCGGGCGGCGGCCCGGATGGCGTCGCAGTCGCGAACCGTGCGGAGCTGGTAGACCCCGGGCAGGTCCGCGCCGGGCACCTGCAACCGGCGGTTGCGGCCCCCGGTCGCGATCAAGAGCTTGCTGAACGCGATCGACTCGCCTGACGTCAAGCGCACCCGGTGCCGCGCCAGGTCGACCCCGGCCGCCGTCCCCTCCAGGAGCTCGACCTGGTTGCCGGAGTACCAGGAGCCGGGCTTGACCGTCCAGCCCGAGAGGTCGTCATCGCCGCGCAGATACTCCTTCGACAGTGGAGGGCGGCCGAAGGGGACCCCGGCTTCGGAGCCGAGCAGGATCAGGCGACCGTCGAATCCCTCCTCGCGCAGCGTCACGGCAGCCTTGCCACCGGTGAGGCCGGACCCGATGATCAGGATGGGGTCGGAGTCTGGCCCGCCCGACATTGATCCGCTCAGGATACGGGCAGCTGCTCCACCAGCCTGGAGTCCACGAGGTCGAGCGCCTCCTGGGCCTCCGGGGTCGGGCTGTGGGACCAGGCCTGGTTGAAGGCCCGCAGGGTGCCGTTCCCACCCAGGGCCAGCAGGGCGCGCCTGGCCGCCGCGCCCACGTCCCGGCGCACCTCGAACCTGAGGTCGACGTCGGCGTCACCGTTCCGGTTGGACGCCATCAGGGGGAGCCCCATCTGCATAAAGACGCCCATCAGGCAGAGAAGGTCGGTGGAATCGAGTGGGATGTCGCCGAGCAGGTCGACGCTGACGTCGCCCTTGGTGGCCATGGCGGCTCGAACGCGAGCGTTCAGCCCCACCCAGCTGTCGAAGGCTTCCACCAGCACGCGAAACGGCAGCCGCCCGAGATCCACCCCGACGACCTCCTGCTGCCCCTCCGCCAGCAGCCCGACGATGATCGCCACCAGGTCCGCCAGGTGCGAGCCCTTGGTAACCACCGCGTCGGGTCGCAGCGGGCCGGTCAGACTCTCGGCCGGGTCGGAGCTGAAGACGACGATTCGCATGTGGGGGGCGGCTGCCCAGAGCAAGGGGATGGCCTCGGCGCCGCCCATGAGCGGCATCTTCAGGTCCAGCGTCATGAGGTCGGGGTGCAGCGTGCGCGCGAGGTTGATCGCCTCGACGCCGTTGGCAGCCTGGCCGACAACCTCCAGTGCCTCGACCATGGTGAATCGCAGGGCGAGCAGCTCCCGCATATCGAGCTGATCGTCGACGATGGCGACCGTCTGCCTCGAGCTGAGGGCACCCCCAACGGCCATGCGTTCCATGGAGCCTCCCTTGAAACGGAGCAGTCGACCGGCATATTCGAGCGCCCGGCGTAACAAAGTCCGTAACCATTAGGTCGTTTTGCGAGTGGCGCCGGCCGCCGCCGCGCCTAGAATCGGCCAGCAGAGGCACATGGTGACCCGACCACGTAGACCACCGTCTGGGCCCCTCGAGGGGGAGGACATCACGACCTCCCATTGGGAGGACGCCCGCCACTGGATGAGCATCTACGACGACCTGCTGCGCTTCAAGCGCGGCCTCTTGGCGCGGGTGGAGCGCGACCTTTCCACGCTCAGTCCGATCGCGCAGCGCGCGGCGACGGCCGATCTTCGAATCATCGAGGACCAGCTCGAGGGCTACCAGGCGCGCCTCGACCTCTGGTACCAGCGGGTCTGGGAGCTCAGGGGCCTCTGGCTTGACCCCGAGAACCGCATGGTGAAGCACCAGGGCAAGGAGGCGCACCTCACCAAGCGCGAGTTCCAGCTCCTCCAGTTCCTCCTCGACCGCCCACACCGCTACTTCAACGCGGACCAGATCAAGGACCGGGCCTGGGCCGAGCCCGGCCTCTTCCCCGAAGAGGTCCGCAACTACGTGCGCCGGCTTAGGAAGATCCTGGCCGACCTCGAGATTCCGGCCGACATCCTGAACCGGCCGCAGAAGGGCTACTCGCTGGTCTTTCGCCCCGAGCCCTGATGTCTCAGATCGCGTACGGAAGGGTATAAACCAAGCAGTCAACGGGACTGAGGTGAGTGCCGCTACAGGCACCGGGCGCTGCTGTCGCACGACGATGGCAACCAGCTGAGAACTCCCGCCCTTGTTCCTCCATTTCGCCTTGTTTCCCGAAGGAGGAGAAGCGATGACACAGGCCAAAGACACCGCCGCCAAGTTCGTCGAAGCCTTCAACGCGCACGATGAGAGCGCGCTGCGCCAGCTTCACGCCGCCAACATCAAGTTCGAGGCGCCGGGCGATGTCCATCTCGAAGGCAGCGAAGCTGCCACCGGTTACGCGATGACGTGGCTGAAAGGCTTCCCGGACGCGAAGATCGTCGTTCGCAACCAGGTTGCGTGTGACCCCTGGCTGATCCAGGAGTTCACCCTCCAGGGCACGCACACCGCGCCCTTGAACGGTCCCACGGGCATGATCCCGCCGACCGGCAGGCGGATCGACAGCCGAGCCGTCTCGGTGGGGCGGTACGAGAACGGGCAGATCGTCGAGACCCGCCTCTACTTCGACCAGTCCGAAGTCATGACCCAGCTGGGCTTGATGCCTGAGCTGGCCGCGACCCGGTAGTCAACGCAGACTTAGATAGAGGCCCGGCCCGACGTGGGCCGGGCCTTCTTGGAAAATTACGGCTTTTGTTACGAGTCCTGGACGACCATCCTTGGCTCTCGGGGACGCGGGCTCAAAAGCCAAGGCATACCAGACCCCCTGCGTGCGCTTCCCCGCTCGAGCGTTCCGTGCTCCCCGAGAGTCACTGAGCCGGTCCGGCGTAGCTGGCTTCCACGATCAGCCGGTCAGCGTAGGTCTGGCTGCCGCCATCGTAGGCACCCGTACACGTGATCAGCGACAGCCGAGGCTGCCCGTCGACGCCGAAGAGCCCGGTCGGGTGAGAGTTTGCCGGCCAGCTCCGCTTGCTGCTCACCGTGAACCGGCTGCGAGTGCCGTTGCCGAGGACAGCGATCACGTCGGCGCCGACCGCGAGCTTTGCCAACCCGGAGAACACCAATGGAGAACCGGGCAGACCGACGTGGCCGTCCATGACCGCATCGCCGGGGGCTCCCGGCGCGGGACCGGGTCGATACCAGCCCACGTTCCAGAGGTTGCGAGGCGTTTCCATGGCACCTGACCTGTCCACGCCCACCGCCTCCACTCGCGCGTCGATCTTGAGCGACGGGATCAGCAAACGAACGGGCTGCCCCGAGGGCGCGGCCGCCCCTGGCGGCGCCGGCACCACGGGCGGGGCCGGCGCCGGTGGGTCGACGGCGCCCTGCTCAAATGCGGGATCGCGCACAGCCGGTGCGGCGATCACTGACGCCTGGGCGGCGGCGGGAGAGCTGGCCACAGGAGTCACGGAACCGGCGCCTTCACCGGCGACGCCCACCACGAGGAGCAGCGCGCCGAAAGCGACGCCGCGGAGCGCGCTGACGACCACGCCGATTACCTGTCCCGGTGCGGGGTGCGCTTCCTCAGACCGATGAAGAGGCCTGCGCCGAGGATCCCAGTCCCCGCGATCACCAGGGGCCACCATGGAAAGCCGGGTTGCTGCGGCGGGCCGCCCGCATTCGGCAGCGCTACTGGGGTGGCGGTCGGGACTGGCGTGGGCGTGGGCGTGGGGGCTGGGCTGGGCACAGGCGTAGGCGCGGCAAAGCCACAGCCTGTGGGCTGGGTGATGGTGTTGGTATCGAGCGTGACCTGCGCGTTCCGTGCCAAGGCTCTGCCCTGGAGTGTGGCCCGGGTCTGCATCGCGATCTGCTGCAGCGCCATGATGGTTCCCACAAAGCTCGTCGAGGTAGCGATGGTTGCCGAGCTCGTAACCACCCAGAACACCTGGCACGGCTGGGCCCCGCCAGTCAGTGAAATGACCGCATTTGGCGCGGTTACGAGCGTGGTGGGCGACGCAGCTGTGCCGATTTGGAAGATGTAGACTCCCGAGCCGTTCAAGATGAGCGTGCCGGTCAGGGTCGGCGCAGTGGACTGGCAATAGACCCCAGGGACCAGGGTCTGGCCGCCCAGGTTGACGTTTGATCTGTCATTTGCGGGAGGGCACGCCTGTCCCTGGGCATTCAGGTAGGCGGCCGTCAGGTCCGTCTGGGCGGTGGCGGCCGTCGGGTCGGCCTTGTGTTGCACGCCTGATGTGCCGGGTGGAAATCCGGTCACCGCACTACCGGGTGACACGCCCAGTTGGCCCGTGATCCAGGTAGGGCCGGTATTCGTGACCGTCGTGCCGGCCAAGACCGCGAAGTTGCCGGCTGTGTTGCTGCCGCCCATCAATGGGTCGGTGGCCGCTAGCGCCGACCAAGGCCAGGCACCCACGATCACTGCCGTGAGCAAAATCGACAATGGAACGATCCGAACTCTCCTCAACGTCGCAACCATGGGCGCGATCATAGGGGAAAAACTGCACGTACAACGGGCCGTCACCGGGGATTGCGCTAGGAGGACCGACGACCGACCGCCTAGTACGCCACCGTCGCGGCCCTCAGCTGATGCTGCGCCGCGGCTGGGGGCGGGACTCGCGCCAGGCGAGCACGACCAGGACCACCGCCACCACGAGGAAGACCACGCTCCACATTACCTGGCCGGCCCAGTCCTCATGTGACAGCATCACCGCCCAAACCGCCATGCCGGCGGCCAGCGCGAGCATCACGGCACCTGGCCAGAAGTAGTAGCTGCTGAGCATCGGGCGGAGCCTGAGGGCCTTCATCGCAGAAGCTCACTGTCGCTCTCGCGCCGTAACAAGGTCAGCAACATTCGGGCCAGCGCTGGCGCGGGCCCTACAAACGTCGGGGCCGGGTTCCCGCGGCGACGGCGTTCATCCCCTCGGACGACGCCGCGCCTTCCGAATTTGACGGAACCAAGGAGAGAGGGTTCGAAGGCAGCGGCGTCGTCCCAATTGCCGTCCGGTCGGAGAGGAGGTGAGACAACTGAATAAGAATCAACCTCGTTGGCAGAGCGGTCAGGGAATGGTCGAATACGCCCTGATCCTGGTGCTGGTCTCGATCGTCGTCATCGTCATCCTTATTACGATGGGTAACCAGATCGCCAACGTGTTCTCCAACATCGTCACGGCCCTCGGCGCATAGGCTGAACAGCCGTACCACTCCGACCAACCAAGGGGTCAGGCCTCACGGCCTGGCCCTTTTTTGCGCCCATGCGTTTCGCAAACGCGATGATAGACAGACCTGTCCGTCTCATGTGACAATGGGAACCTCAGTGCATCAGGCAGACGCCGCGGCGGCGACCAGCGCGGCCCGCGAACGCGTCCTGGCGACGGCCTACGAGCTGTTCGCCCACCACGGCACCAAGACCGTCGGTGTCGACAGCATCGTGGCCAAGGCTGGGGTCGCCAAGATGACGCTCTACCGGCACTTCCCCTCCAAGAACGACCTCGTGGTCGCCTTCCTGGAGCGGCGTGAAGAGCTCTGGACCCATGCTTGGCTGGAGGCGGCGGTCAAAGCGCGGACGCGGGACCCCAAAGCCCGGCTGCTGGCCATCTTCGACGTGTTCCACGAGTGGTTCCAGCAGCCGGACTTCGAGGGCTGCTCGTTCATCAATGTGCTGCTCGAGGAGCCGGTCCTCGGCCATCCCGTGCGTCAGGCAACCGTCCTCCACTTGGCCAACATTCGGGCCCTCCTTCGGGAGTTGGCTGCGGCGGCCGGGGTCCGGCACCTGGACGGATTCACTCGGAAGTGGCACATCCTCATGAAGGGTTCCATCGTGGCCGCCGGGGAGGGTGACAAGCTCGCCGCCCGCAGGGCCCAGGAGATCGGTCGCCTGCTGCTGGCGGCTGAGCTCTCCGCTTGATAGCGCGCCCGACCTGGTCGGACGCGCTGCAGTCACCGGTGGCAGCGGACCGCTCCTGGGTGCGGCTGCTCTCTCACGAGCTCGGTGGGCCGATCGCCGTTCTGCGTGGTTATTCGGCCCTCTGGGTCGAGGATCGCCTGGACGGTGCCTCGGGCGACCTCCTCGCTCTTGGCCGCCAAACGCTGCCCGAAGCTGAGTCGCTGGCGGGTGGTCTCGCGGAATTGCTGGAGGCCGGGCGATCGATGCCGGAGACGTTGGACGCGGGATTGGTGGTCGCCGTCGGTCGCTTCGTCGATGACGGCCGGCCGGCGGTCCAGCGCCTGCGCGCGAGCCTGGAAGGCCGGTTGCACCGCGAAGGCGGGGCCGGTCGCAGCCCCGCCGCCGTGTCCATCGTGACGTGCCACGCGCAGGCCCTGCTGCTGTCGGGACTTGTCGACCAGCTCTCGCTGGCGGTGGGGCTTGACGCGCACGCCGCCACCCATCGGCAGGTGCTCGACGTGCCCACGTGGCTGCGCCGGCTGGCACATCAGATCGCCGGCGCGATCACGGCGACCGGGCATCGCCTACTGGTGGAAGCCGATGCCAAGCCCGCCCAGGCCCTGGTCACCCCGGATCTGCTGCAGGCGGCGGTCTTGAACCTGGTCGACAATGCGCAGAAGCACTCTCCCCCGGGTTCGGCGATCGTGGTCTCTGCGCGCGGCAGGGGCGACTCGGTGCTGGTCCAGGTCAGCGACCGCGGGCCCGGGCTGCCCGCAGGGCTGGCCCCGGCGCTCTTCGCGCGGATCGACCAGCCGACTGCCTTTGACCTCCCAGGCCTCGGCCTGGGCCTGGCCATTGCCGCGAAGGTCGCGGAGGTCAACCATGGCGAGCTGCACCAAACCCGGAGGCCGGGTGGCGGCTCCGTCTTGACGATCGTGCTGCCAAGGGCGAGATGACGATCCCGGCGCCTGACGTGGAGCTCGGGTTCGGTGGCGAAACGCTGCCTCTGGGGAGCCACGCGTGCTGGTACTACTCCAGCGAGGCCCAGCTCCGCGAAACGCTTGGGTTCATCCGATTGGGGCTCGAACGCGAAGGCGAGTTCTGCGCCCTGTTCGCCGATGAGTCTCGATTCGAAGGACTCTTGAGCTGGCTCGCCGACGACCTGCCCGAGGGTCCGGCGACCTTCATCGAAGACGGGCGCCTGGCACTGATCGGCGGCGCTCCCACCATGGTCGGGCTCCTGGAGGGCATCGGCGCCCGCCTGGACCGAGCGCTGGCGGACGGTTACCGGTTGATCCGCTTCCTGGGTTTCATCGCCTGGGGATCACCGGGCTGGCCCGACGAGAGGACCCTCCTGGACTTCGAGGCCCAGGTCAACCAGGTCGTCACCGCCTATCCCGCCGTCATCGTCTGCACCTACGGGGTGCCGACGCTGCCAGGGCCCACCCTCATCTACGGCGGTCTGCAAACGCACCCGATCTCCATCATTGGGGGGCGCGTGATCCGCGAGAGCCCGTTCTATCTGCCGGCCGGCCTACCAATCGCCGGCTCGGCGGAGGGCTGACGGCCTGGCATCGGGGTCATAGATCGTTCGGTAGAGGGGCTCGGCCCAGAGCTTGGTGGCGCGCGAGAGGTGCACCCGCGGATGCGGCCGCACGCGTCCTGGAGGGCGCGGGCCGCGGCGGCCGTCGTGGTGCCACCGGTCGAGTGCCAGTGCGGCCTCTCGGAACCTGGCCACGGCCTCCACGGGGTCCAGCAGATCGCGATCGTCATTGTCGGCGCGGCCCAGGTGCTCGCGCCACAGCTGCAGCCGCAGGTCGCGCGCGTACTTGCGTGCCCCGTCGCCGAGGCCGGCGGGATCGAGGGGTTCCCGCGGATCGCGCACGGCGTCGACCACCGCGCACGCGATCTCGGAGTCGTGGCTCCATGACCTGCGATTGAAGTTGTCTGATCCGACCGAGGCCCAGACATCGTCGATCACGCTGATCTTGGCGTGCACATAGACCGGGACTCCGGCGACGTTCTCGAGGTCGTAGATGGCGACCCGATCGCCGGCCGCATCGAGGAGGACCTGGACTGCCTGCTCTCGCCCCACCTGGTTGGGGCGCAGGGTCAGAGCTCCGGCCTGGTCGAAGTATCTCGGGACGACCACGATCAGGTGCAGCGAGGGAGACGCCACCAGGGCGGCCGCAAAGGTCCTCGCCACATCGGCCGACCACAGGAACTGGTCTTCGAGGTAAATCAGCCGCCGCGCTCTCCGGATTGCTTTCCGAAATCCGCGAGCAACGCTGCGCTCACCTTGGGGAGCGAACGGATAGCCGCCTCGACGGCGCGCGTACGTGCGCAGCACCTGGACCGCATGGGTGCCCGCCGGCGCAGGGTCGGCCGGCATCGGCGGCAGGGTGCCCGCCTTGCGATCCGTGCGGCGCAGGAGGTCATGCAGGATCCCGAGTGGATCGCGACTGAGCGGACCGGGGTCATCCCACCGTTCGCGGAAGCAGAACTCGAGGTCCCCGACGGCCGGA
This sequence comes from Candidatus Dormiibacterota bacterium, assembly GCA_036565325.1. Lineage (GTDB taxonomy): Bacteria > Chloroflexota > Dormibacteria > Dormibacterales > Dormibacteraceae > CF-28. The sequence continues at coordinate 16,331 of DATCNF010000334.1, forward strand.
CCCCGGACCGCGACCTGAGCGTCGTGCCAGGGCGGTCTATCCCCATAGACAGGCGCCATCGCTTGGCGCTGGCGATCGCCGTCATGGTCGGCATCGTCGCGCCGGCTGTGGCAAAGGTCGATGCCGCCGGCGAAGGCAACATCGCGATCGGCGGCTCGCGCATGGCGGATGACGACGAGCTTCTGGTGATGGGAGCCGCCCAGTCGCACGCGCTGGTCGAGAAGCACCTCCGCACCGGCCGAGTTGAGCTCTTCCCCGAGGTGGCGATTCTCGCTGGCGCTGAACCCCAGCCGGTCCAGGTGGGACCGCCAGACCAGCCCCCTGACCTCCACCCCGCGGCGCGCGGCGGCGGCGAGCACGGTCCCGATCTCGGAATCGGGATCGTCGGCCAGGCGCTGGTCGGGATCGCCGCGCCAATCGGTGAAATACAGCCTGTCCCCGGTTCCCAGTTCGCGAACGGCTTGCAACAACCTGCTGAAGTAAGTGGTTCCGTGCACCAGCGTTTCGACCCGGTTCCCAACGCTCCAGGCCAAGCCGCCCGGCCGCCGGCGGTCAAGGGCGCTGTAATCGTTGCCCCGCTCCGAACTGGTCAAAAACCAGTTCTCGAGCACCTCGGCAGGTACCTTCTCTGATGGCATCGCTGGTAGGTTACTGAGATTGTTACCGCTCTCGGTTCATCCTGAGGATCGCATGCCAGACAGAAAAAGCGACGTCAAGCTCGAATCCGTCCGCAGGCGCCGGGCCTGAGGTGACAACGGTCCAGACCGGCAGCAACGCAGTCAAGCGAGCGGCAGCCAACCCGCTGCTCGAACTCTTGGAGCGCCTGGGCTACGTGGCCCGTGGCGCCCTGTATGCCGTCATGGGCCTACTGGCGCTAGGCGTCGCGCTGGGAGTCGTGGGCGGCCAGACCACCGATTTGTCAGGCAGCCTCGTGTTCCTGGTCGCCAACCCGTTCGGAAAGCTAGTGCTGATCGCGTTCGCAGTCGGCCTCACCGCTTACTCACTGTGGGGCTTCGTGAGGGCGGTCTATGACCCACTGCACCGCGGCAGTGACGCATCGGGCTATGCAGCGAGGCTGGGCTTCGTCACCAGCGCTGTTTCCTACGCGGCCATCGTGATCTTCGCGCTCCAGGTCCTCGGGGGGTCAGGCGCCGCTTCCGGCGACAGTACGCAAAAGACGGTCGCTTCGGTTCTCAGCCACCCCGCCGGCGGCTGGCTGACGATTCTGATCGGCCTGGTGGCGGCCGGAATCGGCGTCGGGCAATGGGTGGAGGCGTATCGCGCCACTTTCAAGGCGGACCTGAAGGGCGCGGAGATGAGCGCCTCCGAAAGGGACCTCGCGATCGGTCTCGGCCGTTTCGGGATGGCTGCTCGTGGCGTGTCGTTCCTGATCATCGGTTGGTTCGTGATCCAGGCGGGAATCCATCACGACCCGGCCCAAGCCCAAGGCTTCGGGGGAGCGTTCCAGTTCCTGCTGCACCAGCCCTTCGGACGCCTTGTGTTGGGCGTTGTGGCGTTGGGTTTCGTGGCGCTTGGCCTTCACTCGTTCGCCTGTGCGCGCTGGATCCGGTTGCTGGGCAGCTCAGCTTGAGCGCAATCGTCGGCGCCCTCCCCGCGCGCCGGGCCAGGACCTCTCCGTTTCGATGGCCCCTCCTCGTGCTGGGCCTCGCCGGGGTAGCGCTCTACGCGGCCGACACGTTCGCCGCGACCAGCCTCCCCTACCTCCCCTTCGACGTCCCGGTCGAGCGCTTGATCCAGTCCGTGAGCTGGGGGCCGCTGGTCCAGGTCTTCACCTTCCTGGATTGGATCGAGGGCACTCGCCAGCAAGTGCTCGGCCTCGCCGGCATCGCCCTGGTCGCCGCCGTCAACTGGAGAGCCGTTCCACTGATGGTGGTGGGGGCGCTCAGTGGCGCGATATACACGCTGACCGCGATGGTGATCCAGCGGCCTCGTCCCTCGGCGGATCTAGTCCACGTGATCCGGCACACGGGCAGCTCCAGCTACCCAAGCGGACACGTCGCCTTCTTCAGCTGGTTCCTGGTCCTGCTCATCGTGTGCCTGGCGGTGGGGCGGCTGCCAAAGGCGCTCGTCGCCGCCACCTGGATCGCCGCGGCGGTCGTGCTCCTCGCCGTATCCATCGGCCGCGTCTACCTCGGCGAGCACTGGCCCAGCGACATCGTGGGCGGCCTGGCACTCGGCCTGGGCTGGACCGCGCTGGCGCTTTCGGTGCGGCTGCTCTCCAATCCCGGGCTGGCGCGCAAGCACTAGGCGCGGGTGACCACCACCAGCAGAGCCGCGAAGGGCCACGCCAAGCGGGCGACCGGCCTGCTGATCTTGAGCTCCAAGGCAGGCTCGATGACGCCCGAGATCGAGGCCAAGCTTCGCGAAGCCTTCGAAGGCAGCCTGATCGTCGAATTCGATCCCAAGATGGACCTCGAGAAGTTGGTCGGGCCGACTGCGATGATCGTGGTCGCGGGCGGCGACGGAACCATCGGGTGGGTGGTGCGCAAGCTGGTTGACACCAAGCACCCTCTCGGCATCCTCTCGATGGGCACCTTCAACAACTTCGCGAAATCGCTGGGCCTGCCCACCACGGTCGATGCGGCAATCCGTGTGGTCAAGACGGGCAAGCCGCATCCGATAACCCTCGGTCGCTTGAATGGGGCGGTGTTCCTGGAGGCGGCCGCCATCGGCCTCTTCGGCGAAACCATCGCCGCCGGCGAATCGGCCAAGGACCGGGCCTTCGGGGCCTTCGCGGAGGATGTCAAGCACATTGCCGAGGCCAAGCCGTTCAAGTACGAGCTGACCGGTGACATCCTGGGCAGCGGCAGCGCCATGTCCCTCGTCTTCACCAACACCGTTTCCATCGGCTCTCAGATGCCGGTCAGCGACAAGACGCCCATGGACCCCTACCTCGAGCTGTCGGTTCACGCCGGCGGCAGCCGCACGGACATCGTGAAGCGCGTGCTCGCCCGCGCCGTGCTCTCCAAGCACGGGGAGGGCGGCCTGGGCCAGGTCTTCAGGTTCCGCAGGCTCGAGGTGACCACCAAGCCGAATGTGCGCGTCTATGCGGACAACGCCCAGGCGGGACGCACGCCGGTCACCATCACCGCGGAGTTGAGCGCAGTGCAGGTGATCCTCAAGCGATGAGCGCAGAGCCCAGGCAGGCGGCGGCGGAGGTCCTGGCCGGGCAGCCCGGGCCGACCGCCAGGCGCTGGCTCGGTCCCACCGTCCTCGTCGTCTTCGTCCTCTTCGCGATCGATACCTACCTCGTCGTCCGGAACGAGGTGCTTCCGTTCGACATCCCGATCGCCAGGTTCATCCAGCAGGTCAACTGGGGCCCCGTCGTCTATCCGATGGAGCTGATCAACTCCCTGGCCGGGTACTGGCAGGTGCTGCTCGGCGTGGTGGCGGTGGCCGGGCTCTTCATACTCGAGCGCCGCGCCGGCTGGCTGATGTTGATCGGCAGCATCTCCAGCCTGCTCGACAACGTGATCAAGCTCGTGATCTCCCGGCAGCGGCCGTCGGTGGACCTGGTGCACATCCTCACACCCGCCTCCGGCTTCAGCTATCCCAGCGGGCACGCGGTGTTCTTCACCTGGATGAGTTTCATGATGGCCGTGTCAATCGCTCCCAAGATCAGGCCCGTCTATCGGCCAATCCTCTGGATCGTCGCCGCGACGGTGATCGTTCTCACATGCCTCGCCAGGGTATGGG
>DATCNF010000335.1:0-3974 GCA_036565325.1 Candidatus Dormiibacterota bacterium
GCATGACCAGCGCGGCGCCCGCGCGCAGGCAGTAGAGGCACATGCCGCCGATGCCCTGCGTGAGCGGCGACATCACCAGCACGCGGTCGGCGGCGCTGATGCCCAGGCGCGCCGTGAAGCGCTCGAACGTCGCCTGCTTGAGTCCCGCGTGCAGCGACGCCAGCTTGGGCATGCCCGTGCTCCCGGAGGTGAGCGCCACCTCGACCACGCGGTCGGGATCGGGGTCGGGGGGCGGCAGCACCGGCAGACGCCCGCCGGCAGAGGCGTCTCCGCAGAGCGCTGCGGCCTCGCCGGCGCGCAGCACCCGGCGGGCGGCCGTGGCGGCCAGCGCATGCTCGATCTCGGCGCGGCCCAGGTTCAGCGGCAGCGGCAGCACTATCGCCCCGACCAGGGGGAGCGCCAACTCCAGGACCGGGTACTCCCAGACGTTGGCCAGCTGCAGGCCCACCACCTCGCCCGGCTTCACGCCGTCGGCCAGTAACCGCGCGGCCGCCGCTCGCACCCGCTCACCGAGCTCCTTGAAGGTGACGATGCGGTCCCCGTCGATGAGCGCCGGGCGGCTGCCGTGAAGGCGCGCGTGGTGGTCCACGTAGCTCAGGGGGAAGTTCAGAAGGGCATCGACCATGGGATATGTTGAACCGGTGACGGAGTCGGGTTCAGGGCGGCGCGACTGGGCGCTCTGGTTCCAGCCGAGGGCACTGGAAGGACGCGTCGAGGGCCTCATCTTCGCCGGCCTCTGCATATTGTCCCTGGCCCTGATCGCCGGCGCCGACACCGTCGACGGACGCGGCGTGACGGTGGGCTCCTTCCAGGTGATACCGGTGATCGCCGCGGGCTGGCTGCTGTCGGACGGCCTGCTGGTGGCGGTGTCGATCGCCGCCATGCTGGCGCGGGTGGGGGTCGTCCTCACGGGCGGTGACGACGTGGTGACCGCCTCGGTGCAGGCGGGCGTGGTGCCGTTCATGGCCATCGTCAGCCGCACGGCCGCCGTCTCCGTGGTGGCGGCCCAGGCCGCCGCCGCGCGCGACCGGCTGTTCTCCCGGATCGCCCGCATCGCCTCCTCGGCGGACAGCCTCGACGAGATCCTGCAGCGGGTGGTCTCGGAGATGGCGCGTGAGGACGTGCGGGGCGGGACCATCGCCCTGATCAACGAGCGCAACCGGCTCTACATCGTGGCCGCCGAGGGCGAGATCGGCGACGAGGTGCGGCAGTTCCGGCTCCCGGTGGGCGAGGGCATCATGGGTAGGGTCGCCGCCGAGGGCCGCCCGCTCATCGTCAACGACCTCGACGCACCTGAAGCACCGGGCTCGCCGACCCGCGCCCTTAGCACCAACTCCCAGATCCGCAGCATCGTGGTCGTGCCCCTGCTGGCGGCGGGGAAGGTGCTCGGGGTGCTCGAGCTGGACAGCAGCCGCCCCCGTCAGTTCGGGGAGCCGGACGTGCTCCTGCTGGAGCAGGTGGCGGTGGCGGTGGCGGGCGCGGTCCAGCGCCAGGGCGCTCTTCGGCTGGCCGACGAGAAGCTGCAGGGCCGGCTGCGCGAGCTCGCCATCCTGCTGGAGGCTGCCCGCGGACTCGCTTCCTCGCTGGAGCTGGACGTGCTGGGCACGGCCATCTGCCTCTCGGCGACCGAGATCACGCTGGGGTCGCTGACCAGCTCGCGCCGCTCGAACGTGCTTCGGATCAACGGCGCCGAAGGCGAGGTCCGGGGCGAGTACGACGAAGCCGGCGAGACCACGCTCGGAAGCACCTTCCCCATCGCCGACAACCCGGCTCTCCTGGAGATGGTGGCGATCGGCGTGCCGACCACGGTGAGCGCGGAGCGCATGAAGGGCGCTCTCAAGCGCGAGATGCTGAAGACGGGGACCCGAGCCGCCGCCTATGCCCCGATCCGGGTCGGAAGCGCGCTCTGGGGCGCCCTCAGCGTGGCCACCCGCGAGGAGCACCAGTTCGCGCCCTCCGAGCTGCGCCTCCTGCAGGGGATGGCCGACCTCGCGGGGCTGGCGATCGGCAACGCCGAGTCGATGCGGATCGAGAAGCTGCGCAGCGAGCAGCTGCAGGAGCACGGTGAGCGGATGGCGGCCCTGGACCACGCCAAGTCGGAGTTCCTTCGCCTCGCCTCCCACGAGCTGCGCGGCCCGCTGGCCGTGGTCCGCGGCTACGTGTCGATGCTGGCCGACGGCTCCCTGGGCCGAATGCCTCCCGGGAGCGACCGCATCCTCGACGTGATGGCGGGCAAGGTAGGCGAGATCAACCTGTTGATCGACCAGATGCTGGAGACGGCGCGGCTCGAGGACAGCCGGCTGCAGCTGGCCCTGGAGTCGACCGACCTGCGCCGGCTGGTGCAGACGGCCGGCGCCACCATGAAGCTGCTGGCCGGTCCCCTGCACCCGCTGCGCGTGCAGCTCCCCTCCCAGGCGGTGCCGGTGATGATCGACGGGCCGCGCGTGATGACCATCCTCACCAACCTGATCGACAACGCGATCAAGTACTCGCCGGACGGCGGCGAGGTGCGGGTACGGCTGGCCGTGGGCGCCGACGTGGCCCGGATCGAGGTCATCGACAAGGGTCTCGGCATCGACCCCGCGGACCTGCCGCGCCTGTTCACGCGCTTCGGCCGGCTGGTCACGCGCGACAACTCTCACATCCCCGGCACCGGCCTCGGCCTGTACCTGGCCCGCGAGCTGGCGCGCATGCACGGCGGCGACATCACGGTCAAATCGGCCGTCGGCAGCGGCAGCACGTTCACGCTGGAGCTGCCGCTCACGGAAGCGCGGTCAGCCGCCTCCGCTTAGGACCAGGTTGGACCTCGGGCTGCGCGGGCGCGCGGTGGTGGTCACCGGGGGCGCTTCCAACATCGGGCGCGCCATCGTCCTCGCCTTCGCCGCCGAAGGCGCTCGGGTCCTGGTGGCAGATGTGGACGAGGCGCGCGCGCAGAGCACCGCCGCCGAGGCCGCCGGCGGAGCGGTCGAGGTGCAGTTCACCGACGTGACGTCCTGGGACTCCGCGCAGGCGATGGCGGCGGCCGCGGTCGAGCGCCTGGGTGGCATCGACGTGCTGGTCAACTGCGCGGGCTGGACGGTGGACCGGCTCTTCGTCGAGAAGCCGCGCCAGGAGTGGGAGAAGGAGATTGCGATCGACATGTGGGGCTTCATCAACTGCACGCGCGCGGTGCTGGACGTGATGATCGAGCGCGGGCGCGGCCGCATCGTCTCCATCTCCTCCGACGCCGGCCGCATCGGTGAGTGGCGGGAGGCGGTTTACTCGGGCACCAAGGCGGGCGTGATCGCGATGTCGAAGGCGATCGCGCGCGAGGTGGGCAAGCACGGCATCACGCTCAATGTGGTGTGCCCGGGGTTCGTGCCCGGGCGGCCCGAGACGTCCGGTTCGGAGTCGGTGTGGGCGGGTGACCAGGGCGCGCAGTTCACGCCCGAGGTCCTGGAGCGGGTCGCCAGGTCCTATCCGCTGCGCCGCTTGGGAACGGCCGAGGACGTGGCGCCCGCGGTGCTCTTCCTGGCCTCCGACCAGGCCTCCTACATCACCGGCCAGACGCTGTCGGTGAACGGCGGCTACACGATGATTTGACGACCGTCGTCGCCGTCTTTCCCGACGGTGCCGCCGAGGGTTGGGCGCGGGTGCGCGAGGTGCTCGACCTGGTCACGACGCTACGTCAGCGGTGGCCGTCCCTGGACGAATGGGCGCGCATCCTGCCCGCCTGGTTTGTTGCGCAGTGCACCGACGACGTGCAGGTGCAGAACTGCGTCATCGACAAGTGGTCGCTGCGGGCCTGGGTGTGGTGGTTTCAGCCCGAACAGCGGCGTTGGAAGGTGGTCGCCGCCCGCGTGGAGGGCGAGCGGCTCGAGCTGGACCTGGAACCAACGGGCCAGGGCTCCCTTTTGCTAGGAGCCCTGGAGTGGTTGGTGAAATGTGCTGGGGGCGCCCTGAGCGCGCCCGGCTAACGACGTCCCCCTCCCCCT
>DATCNF010000336.1:0-12283 GCA_036565325.1 Candidatus Dormiibacterota bacterium
GGCTCAGCGTTCGCGCCGCGGCCAGCGCCGTGACCCCGTGCTCGCGCGCCAGGTCGGCGGCGGGCGGCGCCTGGCTCTCGGATCCCGGCAGCGGCAGCTCGGCCGTGCGGCAGGGCTCCTGCACCCCCAGCCGGCGGCACGCCGCGTCAGCGGTCTCCTCGGCCATCAGCCGGTACATGGAGAGCTTGCCGCCCGTGATCGTGAGCAAGCCCGGCGCATGCGGATGCTCGAAGAGCTCGTGCCGGCGCGAGAGGCGATCCTCGTTCGGGCGCCAGTCGTAGAGGGTGGGCCGGATGCCGGTCGTGGCCCGGACCGGTCGCAGGCCCTCGATGGCCGGGAACACCCGGGCCATGGCCTGCAGCAGGTAGTCGACCTCGTCTCCCAGCACCTCGACGTCGTCGAGGTCGCCGAAGTAGTCGTCGTCGGTGGTGCCCAGGAGCGTGATCGGGCCGTGGGGCACGAGCAGGATGTCGCGGCCGTCGATCGCCTCGGCCGAGATCACGAAGTTGCAGACCCGGCGGTCGAACACGACGTGGATGCCCTTGGCCGGGCGCAGCCGGACCTCCTGCCCCGCCAGCGCCGCCACCTCGGGCGCCCAGGGCCCGGCGGCGTTGACTACCACCCTGGCCCGCGCCTCGACCTCGGCGCCGTCGCGCACGTAGCGGACGCCGATCACCTCGCTGCCGTCGTGCACCAGGGAGGTCACGCGCGCGTGGTTGAGCGCCCGGGCGCCGTGCTCGACCGCGTCCAGGACGTTGGCCCAGGCCAGCCGGTGGGGGTCGACACCCCATTCCTCGACGGTCACACCGCCGACCACGTCCGGCGTCAGCCCGGGCTCGATCCGGCGCATCTCGTCAGCGGTCAGGCGCACGTGGGGATGCGCGTGCTTGAGCGGCTGGTAGCGGTCGTACACCTCCATCACGGTCTCGATGCGCTCGATGCCGTTGGAGTCGTCGGGGAGCACGGGCACCAGGAAGAGGACGCGGTGGACCAGGTGGCGCGCGATGTCGACGATGTGCCCGGCGTCCTCGCAGGAGAGACGGGTGGTCTCCCAGTCGAACTCCAGGTAGCGGAGGCCGCCGTGGATCATCCAGGTCGAGGAGCCGCTGGTGCCCGCGCCCCAGTCGTTCTTCTCGAGCAGGAGCACGGAGACCCCGCGCAGTGCGAGGTCGCGGGCCACGCCGGCGCCCGTGACCCCGCCGCCGACCACCACCACGTCCTGGGTCGAGGGAGCAGCGCTCACCGGCCCGGACCGCCTTCAGTCTTTGGCGGCGTGCTCCTTCTGGTACTGGTCGATGAGCTGCTTGGCGAGGTGGGTGGGCATCTCGTCATAGTGCGAGAGCTTCATGGTGAAGGTTCCCCGCCCCTGCGTGATCGAGCGCAAGTCGAGGGCGAACTTGAGCATCTCCGACTCGGGCACCTGCGCCCGCACGATCTGCCACCCGTCGTCGGGCTCCGTGCCGGCGATCTTGCCGCGCTTGGTGTTGAGGTCGGACATGATGTCGCCCAGGTAGCGCTCGGGCACCTTGACCTCGACGTCCATGACCGGCTCCAGGATCACGGGCGAAGCCTCGACCGCGGCCTTGCGGATGGCCATCGAGCCGGCGATCTGGAAGGCCATGTCTGAGGAATCCACGGTGTGGAACTTGCCGTCCAGGAGCGACACCGTGATGTCCTCCATCGGGTAGCCGGCGACCACACCCTTGGCCATGGTGTCGACGATGCCCCTCTGCACCGAGGGCCGGAAGTTCTGGGGGATGGAGCCCCCGAAGATCTTGTCCTGCCAGATGAAGCCGGCGCCCCGCTCGGAGGGGCCGACCTCGATCGTGCAGATCGCGTACTGGCCGTGGCCGCCCGACTGCTTGACATGGCGTCCCTCGGCTTTGGCGGTGCCCGCCAGTGTCTCCTTGTAGGCCACGCGCGGCGTCTCGGTGGAGGCCTCGACGCCGTACTTGCGGCGCAGCTTCTCGAGGATGACGTCGAGGTGCACGTCGCCCATGCCCGCGATCACCAGCTGGTGGGTGACCTCGACGCGCTCGATGTGCAGCGTGGGGTCCTCCTCGGCCAGGCGGGCCAGCCCGACGCCGATCTTCTCCTCGTCGCCGCGGGCCTTGGGCATGATGGCCACCGAGAAGACGGGCGTGGGCAGCGCCAGCGCCGGAAGCGCGGGGCCGCCCTTGTCCCCCAGGGTGTCGCCGGTGACCGTGTGCTGGAGCTTGGCCACGCCCCCGATGTCGCCCGCGCACACCTCCGGGGTGTTGACGTGCTCCTTGCCGCGCGGGAAGAAGAGCGTTCCCACCCGCTCGTCGCCGGCGCGGACGTTGTTGACATGGGTGTCCGACTTGAGGCACCCGGCGACCACCTTGAAGTAGTTGACGCGGCCCACGAAGGGGTCGGCGGCGGTGCCGAAGACGAAGGCCTGGGCGGGCTTGGAGGGGTCGCCCTCGGCCGGCGGCAGCAGGTCGCAGATCGCCGACAGCAGCGTGCGCACGCCCAGCAGCTTGGTCGCCGAGGCGCACACCACGGGGATGACCTTCATCGCCACGATGCCCTCGCGCAGGCCGCGCTCGACCTCGGCGTCGTTGAGGGTGCCCTCCTCCAGGTACTTCTCGAGGAGCTCGTCATCGCCTTCGGCGGCGGCCTCGACGAGCTGCTCGCGGCGCTCCTCCACCACCGCCTTCATGTCGGCGGGGATCTCCGCCTCGGCGCCCTTGCCGTCGGGCTGCGTGACGAAGGCCTTCATGTGCAGGAGATCCACGACGCCCTGGAACTTGGCCTCGGCGCCGATCGGGATGTGCATGGCGACCGGCTTGGGATTGAGGGCGGCGCGCATGGCGTCGAGGGCGCCGAAGAAGTCGGCGTTCTCCTTGTCCAGCTTGTTGATCACGACCAGGCGCGGCTTGCGGGCGCGGTTGAGCTGCTCCCAGGAGACCTCGGTGCCGACCGCCAGGTTGGGGTTCGCCGCCACCACCACCAGCGCGCCCTCGGCGGCGCGCAGGCCGGCCGCGACCTGGCCCGAGAAGTCGAAGAAGCCGGGGGCGTCCAGGAGGTTGACCTTGAAGCCGTTGTGCTCGACGTGGGCCAGCCCGAGGTTGATCGAGATGGTGCGCTTCTGCTCCTCCGGCTCGAAGTCGAGGGCGGCCGTGCCCTGGTCGGTGGCGCCCATCCGGGAGAGCGCGCCGGTGGCGAAGAGCATGGCCTCGGCGAGCGTGGTCTTGCCCTCGTGCGAGTGACCCACCATGACCACGTTCCGGATCTTGTCCGGGCCGTACTTCGGCACGAGGGTTAAGTCTAGGGAGCGTCGCGGGTACGATTGGGGCCGCCCCCATGGCCACCAAGAAGATCGCGACGCTCGAAGAGGTCCTGGCCGCCATCGAGGCTGCCCGCGACAAGGTCATGGCCGACGAGGTCAAGTCGCTGACCAAGCTCGGCATCCCCAAGGCGATGGCCTACCAGATGATCGCCAGCCGCTTCCACCAGAAGGTCGGCGGCCACGAGGAGGCGGAACCCGACCCCTTCGAGTCGACCGGCTCCTCCTGGGAAGAGATCACCTAGCCGGCACGGCGTGAACAAGGCCCGGCGCTTCGCCCGGCTGCTCTCCATCCTCGCCGCCGTGATTCGCGAGCCCGGTCTCTCACCAGCGCGCCTGGCCGCCCGCGCCGGCGTCTCCGAGCGCACCCTCCGCCGCGACCTGGCGCGCCTGCGCGGCCTGGGTTACACGGTGACCTGGAGCCACGGCTACGAGGTCCAGGAGCGGTTCGGCTTCGAGGGCGGCGGCGGCGCCCGGTCCCTGGCCGCGGTCTACGAGCAGCAGGCGCGGCTGCTGCGCTCAGAGCTGCCGGGGCTGGCGGGTCAGGTGGAGGCCGAAGTGGAGGCGGAGGCGCCGGCGGCGGTGGCCACGCTGTTCGCGGAGGCCATAGCACGCCAGCTACGATCGCGGCGGTGAGCGAGACACCCCTGATGCTGGTGGCGCCGGGCCAGGGCGACGCCGACTGGCTCTACGCCTGCGGCTTCGACGTCGAGAACGCGCTCTTCTTCGAGTTCGGGCCCGACGACCGCCTGCTGGTGGTGCCCGAGCTCGAGTTCGAGCGGGCCAGGGCCGAGGCGCGGATCGGCAAGGTGGTGGACCGCCGCGAGGTGGGCTGGGTGGAGTCGAAGGACGCCATGGCGGCCTGGTCGGCAGTGGCTGCCCACGTGCTCCACCAGCGCGGGGTCAGGGCGGTCCGCATCTCGCCCCACCTGCCGGTCGCCTACTACGAGGCGCTCCAGAAAGCGGACGTGGCGATGGAGATCGATCGCGAGCTCTTCCGGGAGCGGCGGCGCCGCAAGTCGCGCGAGGAGGCCAGCTTCATCCACGCCGCCCAGCACGCGGCCGAGGCCGCCACCGCGGAGGTGATCGCGCACCTGGCGGTCTCCGAGATCAAGGACGGCCTACTCTGGCTGGACGGGCGGCCCCTGACCTCGCAGCGGCTGATGGCCCGCGCCGAGGCGGCGCTGGCCGAGATCGGCTACACGGGCAGCCAGCTGATCATCGCCGGCGCACCCGAGAACGCGATGCCCCACTATCGCGGCGAGGGCCAGCTGCGCCCCCACGGCCCGATCATCATCGACATCTTTCCGCGCGGCATGACCAGCGGCTATCGCGGCGACCTCACTCGGACCGTGGTGGTGGGCGAGGTCTCCGATGAGGTCCGCCGAATGTGGGAAGCCAGCCTGGCCGCGATGGAGGCGGCGATCGCCATGATCAAGGCCGGCGTCAACGGCCGCGACGTGCACCTGGAGGCCTGCAAGGTCCTGGTCGAGCGGGGCTACGGGACCTACACCAAGGGCTTTGAGGGCAAGCTCGACGGCCCCCGCATGAGCCACTCCCTCGGACACGGCGTCGGCCTCGACGTGCACGAGGCACCGAGCCTGCGCGACCTCGACTACCCGCTGCTGGCGGGCGACGTGGTGACCGTCGAGCCCGGGCTCTACCTGGCCGGCTTGGGCGGCGTCCGGGTCGAGGACACCGGGATCGTCACAGCCGACGGGTTTCAGAACTTCACCACCCTGCCCAAGAGCCTGGATCCCAAGGCTTACCTCTAAAGTATTGTAAACGCCCGGTTGACGGGCTAAGATCGCGCCCATGTCCGAAGAGACGATGGGCGAGCGGATCCGCAAGCGGCGCATGGAGCTCGGCATGAGCCTGGCCAAGGTGGCCGGGGGTGACTTCAGCCGCGCTTATCTCAACCAGGTCGAGCTGGGCAAGACTCAGCCCTCGACCCGCATCCTGCGGGTGGTGGCCGACCGCCTCGGCTCCCGTGTCGAGTACCTCCTCGACGGCTCCCTGCCCACGCTGGACCGCGAGATCGCGCTCGAGCGGGCGCGGGTGGCCCTCTTGCAGGGGCGCCCGCGGGACGCCGTTGCCGAGCTGGAGGCCGCGGTCGACTCCAAGGAGTGGCCGCTGGGCGCCGACGCCCGCCTGACGATGGCCGAGGCGCTCCTGGCGCTGGGGCGCGAAGAGCAGGCGGCTGCGCTGCTGGACCAGGAGGAGGAGCTGATCAAGGCCCGCGGTGATCGCACCCGGCTGCGCCGCCTGCGCGCGATCCGGGCCCGCCGGAGGTTCCGGCCCAGCGCGGCCGAGTGGCTGGCCGAGGCCGACCGGGCGGTCCAGGAAGGGCGCCCGTCGGCGGCCCTCGAGTTCTACCGGGCGGCCCGGATCCTGCTCACAGGCCCGCGGGGAAGGTATAGGAGGGGGGCGGATCCACGACCGGAGGCGTGATCTCGAGCACGATCAGCTCGTGGTTCTTGAGCGGGATCTTGGCCGGGTCGGTGCCGTCCGGCTGGGCCTTGCCGTCGATGTAGACCACCAGCTTCTCGTCGCCGCTGAGCTTGAGGTCGGCGACCTGGGTCTTGCTCAGCGGCTTGTCCATGACGTTGAAGAAGTCGCCCAGTGTGAAGACGTGGTTGGCCTGGGCCTTGGGGGCCTCGATGTGGATCACGCCGGTGGTGTCGTGGGTGTGCAGCCAGTAGAGACAACTGGAGGTGATGCCGGTGTTGGCGGGGACGTTGAGCTCGTTGCCCTGGTACACGATCGAGAGGTGGGCGTGGTAGTGGGTGGCGACCTGCTCGTTAGCGTCGCAGCTGACGTTGGCCACCTTGCGGGCACCGCTGCCCTGGTTGGTGGCGATGGCGTAGACGACCGCGATGACCACGAGCAGGAGCACGACGGCCGCACCGACCGGGAGGACCGGGATGTTGTTCGTCGAGCGAGCGGCGGTGCGCCGATGCTGGCCGGCCCGGGCCGGCGGTACGCGGCCGGCGGCTTGCTTGCGCTTGGTCTTGGACGTGGGTGGTCTCCTGGCTGAGGAAATGGGGTCCGCCGGGAGGCCGGCAGGCCGACTGATAGAATACCGGGTGCCTCGAGAGACCCTCCGAGCGCATCCCCCTCTGGTCCCTGCCCGATGCCACCGCCTGCATCGGCTGCCGGGACCAACCACCCACAGAGGAGGCGGCTTTTGCTGCGCGACTACGAAATTCTCTTCATCGTCCGGCCGGACCTCGACGAGGAACAGCTGGGCGCGGCCGTGAAGACGGTCGAGACCCTGATCGCCAACCTGGACGGCGAGCACCAGAAGACCGACGTCTGGGGCCGGCGCCGGCTGGCCTACGAGGTCGGCCACCTGCGTGAGGGACAGTACGTGCTCACCGACTTCCGCCTCGACCCGGCGCGGGTGCCGGAGATGGAGGCGACGCTGAAGATCTCGGAGCCGGTCTTCCGGCACCTGGTGGTGCGCAAGCCGGAGAAGGTGACCGCGCACACGCGCGCGACCGCTGCCGCACCGGCGGCGGCGGTGGAGGAGCCCGCGGCCACCCCGGCCGCGGTTGCGGAGGAGGAGCAGCCGGCCGCCCCGGCCGGCGCCACTGAGGAGGAAGAGGCATGAGCAGCCTGAACCGGGCGGAGCTGATCGGACGCCTGACGCGCGACCCCGAGATGCGCTACACGCCTTCCGGCCAGCCGGTCACCTCCTTCTCGATCGCCACCAATCGCTATGCCTCGGGTCCCGAGGGCGAGAAGAAGGAGTACACCGACTACCACAACATCGTCTGCTGGAACATCGGGCGCCGGAACCTGGCCGAGGTCGTGGCCCAGTACCTGAAGAAGGGCTCGCAGGTCTACGTCGAGGGCCGCATCCAGACCCGGTCCTGGGAGGGCCAGGACGGCCAGAAGCGCAAGGCCACCGAGATCGTGGCCAACGACGTCCAGTTCCTCGACAGCCGCGGCAGTGGCGAGGGCGGCGGCGGTGGCGGCTACGAGCGGCCCGCGCGCCCGCCCAGCGGAAGCCAGGCCGGCGGCGACGAGATGCCGCCCATCGAGGAATCCCACGCCCGTGACGTCGACCCCGACGACATTCCGTTCTAGGAGTTACTGATGGCAGTTCGCATGAGAGAAGGCAAGCCCAAGCGGTCGAGCCGCAAGGTCTGCCAGTTCTGCGTCGAGAAGACCGACTACATCGATTACAAGGAGGTCGGACGGCTGCGCCGGTTCGTGTCCGAGCGCGGCAAGATCCTGCCCCGGCGGCTGACCGGCACCTGCGCCAAGCACCAGCGGCCGCTGACCACCGCGCTCAAGCGGGCGCGCGCGATCGCCCTGCTGCCCTACGCGGCGGACGTCTCTCGCTGATCCCCTTCCAGGAGGCCACATGATCTTCCAGCCCCAGCTCCGCATACCGGGCCCGGCCCCCCTCCCCGAGCGCGTGATCCGCGCCATGAGCCAGCCCATGATCGACCACCGCGGCCCCGAGTTCGCCGCGCTGCTGGAGGAAGTGGTCCGGGGCGCCAGGTCGGTGTTCGGCACCGACAACGAGGTGGTCGTGATGTCCAGCTCGGGCACTGGCGGACTGGAGTCGGCGATCGTCAACCTGGTCTCCCCGGGCGACCGCGTGCTGGCCGCCATCTGCGGCAACTTCGGCGAGCGCTTCGCCGAGATCGCCACCGCCTATGGCGCCGACGTGATCCGGCACGAGGTCGAGTGGGGCCAGCCCGTCGACCCCGACGACCTGCGCCGGCTGCTGGCCGCGCACCCCGAGGTCGAGCTCGTGCTGCTCACCCACAACGAGACCTCGACCGGGCTCACCAACGACCTCGAGGCGCTGGTGGCCGTGGTCCGGGAGGCGGGCCGGATGTCGGTCGTCGACGGCGTGTCGAGCGTCAGCTCGATGCCGGTCGAGGTCGACCGGATCAGCGCCGACGTGGTGGTCAGCGGCAGCCAGAAGGGCTGGATGGCACCCCCCGGTGTGGCCTTCGCCGCCGTCAGCCAGGCCGCCTGGGAGCGGGCGGAGAAGTCGAAGGCGCCCCGCTTCTACTTCGACTGGGCGCAGCACAGGAAGTTCGCGGGCAAGGGCGCCACGCCCTGGACACCGGCGGTCTCGGTGCTCTTCGGCGTCCGCGAGGGCATCCGCATGCTCCTCGAGGAGGGCCTCGACAACGCCTATGCCCGGCACCGGCGCTGCGCCGACGCGGTCGTGGCCGGCCTCCAGGGGATGGGCTTCACCCTGTTCGCCGCCGAGGGCTACCGCTCGGCGACCGTTACGGCGGCCGTCCCCCATGCCGACCTCGACGTCAAGGCCTACCGCAAGCTGCTGCGCGAGAAGTTCGGAGTCGTGATCGCGGGCGGCCAGGGCAAGCTGGAAGGCCGCCTGGTCCGGGTCGGGCACCTCGGCTACGTGACCGAGGGCGACATGGTGCAGGTGCTCTGGGCGATGGAGCAGGCGCTGGAGGAGCTCGACATCCGCGCCAACGAGGGCGCCGGCGTCGGCGCCGCGGTTGCCTCGCTCAACCAGAGCGCCGCCGCCGTTCCCGTTTAGGACCGCTTGCCCCGAATACTGGTCGCGGATCCCCTGGCCGAGGACGGCGTCGCGCGCCTGCGCGAGCTGGGCGAGGTCGACGTCCACACCAAGCAGAGCGAGGACCAGCTGGTGGCGCTGATCCCGGAGTACGACGCCCTGGTGGTGCGCAGCGAAACCAGGGTCACGGCGCGGGTGCTGGACGCCGGTCGCCGGCTTCGGGTCGTGGGCCGGGCCGGCGTGGGCGTCGACAACATCGACGTGGGGGCCGCCACCGCCAAGGGCATCCTGGTGGTCAACGCGCCGCGTGGCAACATCATCGCCGCCGCCGAGCACACCATCGGCCTGCTCTTCGCGCTGGCCCGCAACATCCCCCAGGCCGACGCCTCCGTCAGGCGCGGCGAGTGGACCCGCTCCAGGTTCACGGGCGTCGAGGTCCGCGCCAAGGTGCTGGGGCTGGTCGGGCTGGGGAACATCGGCTCCGAGGTCGCCAAGCGGGCGCAGGGCCTGGAGATGGAGGTGATCGCCTACGACCCGGCGGTCGCACCCGAGCGTGCCGAGCAGTTCAACGTGCGCCTGGTCGAGCTCGACGAGCTGCTCCGGAGCGCCGACTTCATCAGCGTCCACGCGCCGCTGATCGACGCCACCCGCAACCTCATCAACGAGCGCGCTCTTGCGCTCGTCAAACCAAGTGCGCGCTTGATCAACGCCGCCCGGGGCGGCATCGTGGACGAGGCGGCGCTCCATGACGCGCTGGCGTCGGGACGCCTGGCCGGGGCGGCCTGCGATGTCTTCCTGCAGGAGCCGCTCGGCGCCAGCCCACTGCTCGAGCTGCCCAACTTCATCGCCACCCCGCACGTCGCCGCCTCCACGGCCGAGGCCCAGACCTCGGTCGCCTTCGACGTCGCCGAGGAGGTGGGCGCGGTCCTGGCCGGCGAGCTGCCGCGCTACGCGGTCAACGCCCCTTCGCTGCCTCCCGAGGAGCTGGCCTTCCTGCGTCCCTACGCCGACCTCGCGGAGCGGATGGCCTCCCTGCACCTGCAGCTGGTGTCCGAGCGGGTCTCGGCGCTGGAGATCGAGTGCGCGGGCGAGCTGGCCGAGCACGACACGTCCCTGGTCACCGCCTGGGCGGTGCGGGGGGTCGTGCAGCCCTTTGTCGAGAGCCGCGTCAACGCCGTCAACGCGCGCCTGGTGGCGGCCGGTCGGGGCCTGCAGCTGGTCGAGCGCCGGATCCCGCGGGCCGGCGGCTACCCGAGCTCGCTCGCGCTGCGCATCGACGGCGACGAGATCGAGGGCACCGTCCTGCTCGGCGAGCCGCGCATCATCCGGATCGGGGCCTTCCGGGTCGACCTGGCGCCGGAGGGCCGCTTCCTGGTCTCGCGCCACGAGGACCGGCCGGGGGTGGTCGGCCGGATCGGCACCATCCTGGGCGAGAACGACATCAACATCGCCTCCATGCAGGTCGGCCGGGATGCGCCGCGCGGCCAGGCCATGATGATCCTGGCCGTCGACGACGTGGTCGGCGAGAAGGTGCTGGGCTTGCTGCGCGGGGTGTTCGGGATGTCCGACCTCCGCTACGTCGAGCTCAGCGACCAGCGCGATGGCTGACCTCCGCGCCTTTCCGGGGCTGCGCTACGACCCGGCCCGGGTCGGCGACCTGGCGCGGGTGGTCTCACCGCCCTATGACGTCATCCCCGAGGACCAGCTCGAGTACTACCGCCGGCGCTCGCCCTGGAACGTGATCCGCTTGATCCGGCCCGGCTCCGACTACCAGTCCGCGGCGCGCCTGCTGGAGGAGTGGCAGCGCGAGGGGGTGCTGCGGCGTGACGCGCCGAGCATGTACCTGCACGAGGCCAGCTTCGAGGGCCGCCGGCGCCGGGACCTGGTGGCCGCCCTCCGGCTCCAGCCCTACTCGGATCGCGTGGTCCTGCCGCACGAGCTCACCCACCGCGGGCCCAAGGCGGACCGCCTGGCGTTGATGCAAGCGACGGGGGCCGCCCTGGAGCCGCTCTGGTTCCTGTACGAGGGCGCCGGCACCACCCTGCCGCGCCTGCTGGAGGCCGCCGCCCAGGCGCGGCCGGCGGCCGAGTTCGAGTTCCCGGAGGCGGAGCTCCACCGCTTCTGGGTCATCGACGCTCCGGAATGGCACCAGCAGGTGTCGGCGGCGCTGGCGGAGATGCCGGTCCTGATCGCCGACGGCCACCACCGCTACGAGACCACGCTGTCCTTCTCCCAGGAGCTGGGGGGAGGGCCCGACGCCGCTTCCCGGTTCACGCCCGCGGTCCTCACCGACCTCGACGACCAGGGCCTGCTCGTGCTGCCCACCCACCGGCTGCTGCGGACCGGGGTGGCGGTGACCGGCGGCCAGGAGGCAGGCTCGCTGGAGGAAGTGCTGGGCGCACTGGAGGGCCGGGTCGCGGCGGGCGTCTACAGTGACGGCAAGTTCCAGGTCCTGGAGCTGGAAGGCGAGGTGCCGGTGGTCGAGCTGCACCGCCAGGTGGTCGACAACATCCTCGGGCGCAAGAGCGCGGAGGAGAACATCTACTACACCCGCGACGCCGCCGAGGCGGTGCGTGAGGTCGACGCGGGCCGCGCGGTGTCCGCCTTTTTCCTGCCCAAACCGGACCTGGCGGTGGTTTTGCGCCAGGCACGCGAGGGTATGACGTTCCCCCAGAAGACGACGTACTTCCACCCCAAACCGCCTTCGGGGATGGTGTTCTACACACTGGACACCGACCGGAGCCTATAAAGAGAAGCCAGATGCCCATCTACGGATACCGATGCACTCAGTGCGGCCACGAGCTGGAGGCCTTCCAGAACATGTCCGACCCGCCGATGCGGGTCTGCCCCGAGTGCATGGGCCCGCTCCAGAAGATGCTCTACCCGGTGGGCGTCGTCTTCAAGGGCAGCGGTTTCTACAGCACCGACTACAACAAGGGCGGCGGGAAGGCAACCTCGAACGGAACCTCCGAGAGCAAGACGTCGGACACCAAGCCCGACTCCAAGCCCGAAACGCCCAAGCCCAAGTCGCCGGAGAAGACGGACTAACATCGAAACCGTGGGCTCGGTGGCACCGGTGACGGACGCCGAGTTCCAGTCCCAGGTCCTGCAGTCCGAGAAGCCGGTGCTCGTCGATTTCTGGGCCACCTGGTGCGCCCCCTGCCGGATGATCGCGCCCGTCGTCGACGAGCTGCAGACGGAGCTCGGGGACAAGGTGCGCATCCTCAAGATGGACATCGACGCCAACCCCCAGACCCCGATGGACCTCGGCATCCTGTCGATCCCGACCCTGATCATCTTCAAGGACGGCCGGCCCGCCGACCGCACGATCGGCTACCGCGCCAACCTGAAGGCCGACCTCAGGCTGAAGCTGGAGGCGCTCCTCTAGCACAACACGGGGGGGTCTACTGCGCGCTGAAGATGACGGCCGCGCGCAGGGCGAGGACGCCGATCAGCAC
>DATCNF010000337.1:0-3693 GCA_036565325.1 Candidatus Dormiibacterota bacterium
CAGCTCGTCGCCGGAGGCGGTGCGCACGACCTTCAGGCCATCCTCGGTGGTGATCGACTCCACCTCGATGAACTCCCTCACGTCGAGGCCGAACTTGCGGGCGTGCTCGCCCATCTTGACCGCCAGGTCGGCGCCCAGGATCGACTCGAAGCCCGGGTAGTCCTCAATGAGCTCGGTGTTGAGCAGCTGCCCCCCGACGGGGCCCCGCTCCACCAGCACGGTGCGCAGGTTCATGCGCGCCGCGTAGAGCCCGGCGGCCAGCCCGGCGGGGCCGCCTCCGGCGATGATCAGGTCGAAGTTCTCAGCCACTGCCTATGAAACCCTGGCGTGTGAACTCGGATTCCGCGTCTCAGCCGTATTTGAACTGGACGCCGAAGCCGCCGCGCGGCGTCTGGCACAGGATGTTGTCGTAGGGGCAGCCGATGGCGCAGGCGCCGCACTCCACGCAGTTGCCGAAGCTGACCAGGGTCTGCTTCTTCTCCTCGTCCCACTCGTAGACGCCGGCCGGGCAGAAGTAGTTGCAGTACTTGCCCGCGCACTTGTCGCGGCAGACGTCCTGGTGGGCGATCTCGATGTGAGGGTGGCCGGTGTCCTCCACGTACTTGTTGGTGAAGAGCTTGTCGGTCAGTTTCTCCATCGCCGCCAGTCTATAGTCGGGATTCGAAGACGCGGGAGCCCACCCGGGCTGAGAGGGCCCCCCACCTATGGGGCCGACCGCTGCACCTGATCCGGGTAATGCCGGCGTAGGGAGGTTCCAATGGACACGACTGTCGAGCGCGCACCGAGCGCGGACGAGTTTCTCCGCGTGGAGACCAGGGGCATCGACGCGGTGCCCGAGACCGAACGCCACGGGCGGCCGCGCGAGCTGGGCTTCCTGTGGGCCGGCGCTTTCGTCAACTACGCCAGCCTGCTGACCGCGTCCTACCTCACCGGCAGCTTCGGGCTGGGCGTCTGGGACGGCCTCGTAGCCTGCGTCCTCGGCACCGTCGCCGGCGCCCTGATCCTGGGCCTGCTCAGCAACACGGGCCCACGCACCGGCGAGGCCCAGATCGTGTTCACGCGCCGGGTCTTCGGATCCCGGGGGGCGCGGGTGGGCGCCTTCCTCACCCTGTTCCTGGCCGTCGGCTGGTTCGCGGTGGACTGCGTGATCGCGGCCCAGGCCGGTTCTCAGCTGCTGGGCGGCGGCGGCAAGCCGGCGACCTTCGCCTGGGTGCTCCTGATCGCCGCCGTCAGCGTGGCTGTGGCCGTGTACGGCCACGCCACCATCAAGGTGTTCGAGTCGTTCGGCGCGGTCGCCTTCGCCGTCCTCTCGGCGCTCCTATTCCTGTCCCTGGCCGGCCAGATGCACTGGACCAGCGGGCCGGCGGTCTCCGGCGGCGCCTACGCGGCCGCCTTCCTCGAAGGCTTCATGGTCTGCTTCGCGCTGGTGGCCTCCTGGTACCCGTTCGCCAGCGACTACTCGCGCTACCTGCCTGCGGACAGCCGGCCGCGCGCGGTGACCAGCTGGCCGGTGATCGGGGTGGCACTGCCCATGGTCCTGCTCGGCCTCTTCGGCCTGCTCCTCCCCACCATCGACCCCAAGCTGGCGGGCGACCCGATCGGGCTGATCAGCAAACACGCGCCGGGCTGGGTCGCCGTCCCCTTCTTCGCCTTCGTGGTCCTGGGCGAGGTCTGGGCGAACTATCTCGACGTCTACACGGCCGGCCTTGTCACGCAGACCCTGGGCGTGCGCCTGCCCCGCTGGCAGACGGCGCTGGGCTGTGGAGTGCTGGGCGCGCTGATCGCGTCCGCCGCCGTGCTGGTGAACGACTTCCACCAGGTCTACGAGAACTTCCTGATCCTGACCTACCTCTGGGCGCCCGCCTGGGCGGCGGTGGTCCTCCTGGCCTTCTTTGCGGTCGGCTACGGACGCCCGGGGCCGGCCCTGCTGGCCTGGCTGCTGGGCACCGCGGTCGCCCTGATCTTCGTCAACTACCCCAACCTGTTCCCGGGCCACTTCCCCAACCAGCCGCTGATCGACGCCCTGCACGGCGTGGACCTGTCGGGCCTGGTGAGCGTGGCGGTGGCCGCGATCTCATACCTGGTGCTTAGGCGTATGACCCCCTCCCCGCGAAACTCCTCCCCGCTTGGCGGGGAGGTCCTCCCCGCACAGCGGGGAGGGGAGGGGGACGTGGTGGGCCGGGCGCGGCCATGAAGATCCCGGTCGCCCTCACCATCGCCGGCTCCGATTCCGGGGGCGGAGCCGGCATCCAGGCCGACTTGAAGACCTTCGCCGCCCTGGGCGTGCATGGCACCAGCGCGATCACCGCCATCACGGCCCAGAACACGGTGACGGTGACCCGAATCCAGGAGCTGCCGGTGGAGATGATCCGCGCCCAGATCGACGCCGTGGTCGAGGACCTGGCACCGAAGGCCGCCAAGACCGGCATGCTCTCCAGCGCCGAGATCATCGAATGTGTGGCAGAAGCCGTGCGCGACCACCGGCTGACGCAGCTGGTGGTGGATCCGGTGATGGTGGCCAAAGGCGGGGCCAAGCTGCTCCAGGACGACGCCGTGGAGGCGCTGCGCAGACGGCTGCTGCCGCTGGCCGCGGTGGTCACCCCCAACCTGCCCGAGGCCGAGGTGTTGCTGGGCCGCCGGGTCGCCACGCTCGACGACCAGCGCCGGGCCGCCCGCGACCTGCTCAGGCTGGGCGCCCGCGCCGTGGTGGTGAAGGGCGGACACTCGGGCGGCGCCGAGTCCGTCGACGTGTTCGCCGACGGCCAGCGCGAACTCAGCCTGCCCGCCCGCCGGCTGTCCACCAACAACACGCATGGCAGCGGCTGTGTCTTCTCGGCCGCGATCGCCGCCGAGCTGGCGAAGGGGAAGAGCCTGCAGGAGGCGGTCGCCGCCGCCAAGGCCTTCATCTCCGCGGCCATCGAGGCCTCCCTGGGGATCGGGCACGGACATGGCCCCGTCAACCCCATGTTCCGAGTGACCGCGCCGCTAAGCTGACGCCGGTGGCCGAATCCCGGCGGCACTTTAAGCAGCGTGTCGAGAAGGCGCTGGCCGACGAACCGCTCCAAGCCGACATGGTGAAGGTCATGACGGCGCTCCGCGAGCGCCGCGCCGCCGGGTTCCAATCCCTGGACTTCGAGAGCGGGCGCCAGGACCTCAAGCAGCGCCGCCTCGACAACCTGCAGCAGCTCCCGGCGCTGCTCACGCAATTCCGGGACCGGCTGGAGGAGGTCGGCGGCACCTTTCACCTCGCCCGCGATGCCGCCGAGGCACGCCGGATCATCGGCGAGATCTGCCAGCGCGCCGGCGCGGGCATCGTGACCAAGTCGAAGTCGATGGCGACCGAGGAGATCCTTCTCAATCCCCACCTCGAGTCGCTGGGCATGGAGGTGGTCGAAACGGATCTCGGCGAGCGCGCGGTGCAGCTCCTGCACGAGCATCCGAGCCACCTGATCGCGCCCGCCATCCACGTGACGCTCGAGCAATGGGCGAAGACCTTTGACGCACCGCCCGATCCCGCCCAGATCCAGGCCAAGGTGCGCGCGCAGCTGCGCGAGAAGTTCATCAACGCCAGCGTCGGCATCAGCGGCGCCAACTTTGCGATCGCCGAGACGGGCACCATCGGCATCGTCACCAACGAGGGCAACGCCGACCTCACGGTCACGCTGCCGCAGGTGCACATCGCGCTCTTCGGCA
>DATCNF010000338.1:0-4181 GCA_036565325.1 Candidatus Dormiibacterota bacterium
GCGTCTCGGCGGACGTCACGTCGTGGTTGGACCCGGCCGCCGCGCGCATCGTGAAGACCTCCGCGCGCACGCGCTTCGACCTGGCGGTAAATGTCGCCAGCTCGACCGGGACCGCCACCTACACCCTCACTGGAAGCCAGACCGTTGACCTGGAGCGAACTGGCTAGTTCCGGGAACACCTCGTTCGCCGGCAGAGGAGGCCTTCATCGGGGTCACGGTGGCCTCTTGTGCCGGCGGAGGAAGCCTTCACGCCCCTAGTCGCGGTCCCGGGGCACGAAGCCCATCACGTCGTACATCCGGTGCAGCGTCGGCGCGCAGACCGAGCGCGCCTTCTCGGCGCCACGGGCCAACAGACGCTCCAGCTGGCCCGGGTCCCCCCGCAGCTCCAGGTAGCGCTTCTTGATCGGGGCCAGCAGCTCGACCACCGCCTCCGCCACGTCCGGCTTGAACTTGCCGTAGCCCTGGCCCTCGTAGTCCTTCTCGACCACTGCGGGTGAGGTGCGGGTGGCGACGGCCATGATCTCGACCAGGTTGGAGATCCCGGGCTTGTCCGGGGCCCGCCGGATCTCGCGGCCCGTGTCGGTGACCGCCACCTTGAGCTTGTGGTGGATCTCAGCGGGCGTGTCGAGCAGGAAGATGGTCCCCATCTGGGTGCCCCCGGTCGTGGACATCTTCCTGTCCGGCGCCTGGAGGTCCATGATCCGCGCCCCCTCCTCGGGATAGATGCCCCGGGGCAGCTTGAAGGTCTCGCCGAAGCGGGAGTTGAAGCGCTGGGCGATGTCGCGTGCCAGCTCGACGTGCTGGCGCTGGTCGTCGCCGACCGGCACCGCGTCGGTCTGGTAGAGGAGGATGTCGCCGGCCATCAGGACGGGGTACGCGAAGAGGGCCGCCGAGACCGAATCCTGGCCCCGCGACTTGTCCTTGAACTGGGTCATGCGCCGCAGCTCGCCCACGGTGGCGACCGAGCTCAGCAGCCAATTGGCCTCGGCATGAGCCGTGACGTGGCTCTGCACGAAGACGGTGGAGCGGTCGGGGTCGAGGCCGGTCGCGAAGAGCATGGCGGCCAGATCCAGGCAGGTGTCCCGGAACTGATCCGGGTCGTAGGGGACGCTGAGCGAGTGCAGGTCGACCACGCAGAAGAAGGCCTCGTTCTGCTCGGCGGTCGCCACGTACTGGCGGAAGCCGCCGCTGTAGTTCCCGAAGTGCTTGGCGCCGGTGGGCTGGATGCCCGAAAAGATGCGCATGGGATTGGGCTGTGATTATCCCTATGTCATCATTCCGCGGCGCGATGGAGCTCGACCACAAGGTCGTCCTGGTCACCGGTGGCGCCAGCGGCGTGGGCCGCGCCTTCGCGCGGATCGCGGCCCGCCAGGGCGCCGACGTGGTGGTCGCGGACCTCGACGACGAGCGCCTGGAGGCCGGCGTCCAGGAGCTGGTCGCGCTGGGGACCGGCCGCCGTTTCCACGCGCTGCGCTGCGACCTGCGCAAGGACGCGGACGTGAAGGCGATGGCGGCCGACGCGCTCGCCACCATGGGTCGCGTCGACGTCCTGGTCAATGCCGCCGGCGTGTTCCTGGGCGGCTCGCTGGAGAAGATCAGCGTGCGCGACTGGGAGTGGATGCTGCAGGTCAACCTGCTGGGCACGGTGCGCACCGTGCGCGCTCTCCTGCCGCAGCTCCAGGCCCTGGATGAGGCCTACATCGTGAACACGGTCTCCTTCGGCGGCCTGGTCCCGCAGGGACCGCTCACGATCCCCTACGACGCCAGCCAGGCCGCGATCGCCCACTTCACCGAGGGACTGGCGCTGCACGGCGCGCCCCACGGCGTGCGGGTCTCGCTCTTCTGCTTAAGCAAGACGGAGGCGGCGGTGGGAACCCACACCAGGATCCGGGGCACCGAGTCCTGGTTCGGGGCCGGCGAGCCGGTGGCCGACGACGGCTCCCAGGGCCTGGAGCCGGTCGCCAGGCTGCTGGCCGACGGCATCCGCAACGAGGAGTTCCTGATCCTGGAGAGCGAGGCCGAGCGAGCGCTGATCGCGCGCCGATTCACGGATCAGGACCCCGGCCTCACGCGCCAGCAATTGAACGCGCCCCGGAAGTGATCCACTCCACCGAGCTCCTCTCCAGCATCGGCATCTGCGTGACCGCGGCGGCCATCCTGGCTCTGGTGGGGTGGCGGCTGCGGCAGCCGCTGATCCTGGCGTACCTGCTGACCGGGGTGGTGATCGGGCCGGTGGGCCTCGACCTGGTGGGCAACCGGGACGCGATCGGCACCGTTTCCGAGATCGGCCTGATCCTGCTCCTGTTCGTGATCGGTCTCGAGATCGACCTCAAGCGCCTGCTCGGAGCGGGCAAGGCGGTGGCCGCGGTGGGGTTCCTGCAGGTGCCGGTCTGCATCGGCCTCGGCCTGGCCTTCTTCGGTCTCCTGCCCAGCCTCGGCGGCCGCTACCCGGCGCTCTACCTGGCGGCCTGCATGTCGATGAGCTCCACGATGATCGTGGTCAAGCTCCTCTACGACAAGCACGACCTCGACACCCTGCCCGGGCGCATCACGCTCGGCGCGCTCGTCTTCCAGGACGTCTGGGCGGTCGTCATGCTGGCCGTCCAGCCCAACCTGACCAACCCCGACTTCAAACCGCTGGCGGCGTCGCTGCTGGAGGGCGCCGGCCTCGTCATCTGGTCGCTGGCCATGAGCAAGTACGTGCTGCCGCGCGTGTTCCGGGCCGTCGCCAAGGCGCCGGAGCTGGTGCTGGTGACGGCGCTGGCCTGGTGCTTCTTCCTGGCCGCCGCGGCCTCGATCGCGGGCCTGTCCAGGGAGATGGGCGCGCTGATCGCCGGCGTGAGCATCTCGACCTTCCCCTACAGCGCGGACGTGGGGACCAAGGTGGGCAGCATCCGGGACTTCTTCGTGACGCTGTTCTTCGTGGCCCTCGGGATGCAGATCGCGGTGCCCAGCCCCAATGTCCTGCTGATGGCCGCGGCCGCGGCCGCCTTCGTGGTCGCCAGTCGCGCCGTGGTGGTGCCCATCCTCTACGCCGCCGGTCTCGGGCAGCGCGCCAGCCTCCTGCCCGCAGTCAACCTCGCCAACATCAGCGAGTTCTCGATCGTGATCGCGTCGCTGGGGCTGGCGCGCGGCCACATCGACAGCCCGGTGGTGACGGTGGTGGTCCTCACCTTCGCCATCACGTCGGTGTCGTCCACCTACCTGATCGGCGCCAGCGGCCGCGTCTACATCGTTCTGCACCGGATCCTGCACCTGCTGCGCGTGCCCGACCTGGACCGCGACAACGAGGAGGTGGCCGCCGCTCATCCCGACGCGGACGTGGTCTTCCTCGGCTTCTTCCGGGACGCCAGCTCGGTGCTGCACGAGTTCGAGCACCACGGCCCGCGCCGCCACCGCCACCAGCTCCTGGACCGCGTGGTGGTGATCGACTTCAACCCGCACGTGGTGGCGGAGCTGCGGCGGCGCAACGTGCCCTGCATCTATGGCGACATCTCGCACGCCCAGACGCTGGAGCACGCGCGGCTCGAGCACACCCGGCTGGTGATCAGCACGATCACCGACGACGTGCTGCGCGGGACCGACAACCTGAAGCTGCTGGGCAACGCGAAGCAGGTCTGGCCGCAGGCGGCGGTGATCCTGAGCACCGAGCACGTGCCGCAGGCGCTGGCGTTCTACGAGGCGGGCGCGGACTTCGTGTACCTGCCGCGCATGCACTCCGCGCACGACCTGGCGCGCATCATCAGCAGCGGGCTGGCGCACGGGTTCGTGGAGATCCGAGCGGAGGCGCAGGCGGAGCTGCGCCAGCGCGACGAGGTGCTCGCCTAGCATTCGCTGATGGAGCTGATCAGCCCCCGCATCCGGGCGATGTCCAGGGCCGCACAGGAGGACCCCGACGCCTTCTGGGCCGCGGCGGCCGAGATGCTGCCCTGGTTCCAGAAGTGGGACTCGGTCCTGGAGTGGAACCCCAAGCGCCCCGACGAGCGCGGGCGTTACTTCAACTGGTTCCTCGGAGGCCGCACCAACCTCGCCTACAACTGCCTTGACCGCCACGTCGAGCGCGGCTGGGGCGGCCACGCCGCGCTGGTGTACGAGACCGAGCGCCGGGAGCGGCGCGTCCTCACCTACGCGCACCTGCTGCACGAGGTGCGGCGCGCGGCGGCCGCCATGCGGGCGATGGG
>DATCNF010000339.1:0-2824 GCA_036565325.1 Candidatus Dormiibacterota bacterium
CCGGCCCCTGCCACTCGATCAGGAAGGGCAGCACCGAGGGCGCCGCGTTGGGCACCAGCTCCTGCGACCTCCACTCCAGGAGGATGCCGTCCGGGCGGACGCGAGATCCGTCAAGGGCCGGCTCCAGCTTCCACCCCCGCGCCCGCAGCGTTTTCCGCAGGCGGTTCAGATCGTCGGTGCGGGCGGCCCAGGTCGCGAAGGGCTTGCCGGCCCGCGCGGCTTCGGCGATGCGCCGGTAGCGCGGGGAGTCGGCCGCCCGCGTCGCGTCCACCACCGCGATCAGCTCGATGTAGTTGCTGCCCAGGGGGATGATCATGTTGGCCGTCCCCCACGGGTGCCGGCCGCCGGGCAGGACCTGGAGCCCGTACTCATCCCGGAACCGCTCGGCGGCCTCCTCGAGGTCGCTGACCGGGACTAGCACATGGTCCAGAAAAACAAAGGGGCGGCGCGGGTCGGCGCCGCCCTCTTTGCCGGTCAAGGTTTCTTCTTCGCTAGCTGCTCGACGTCGTGCGCCGCTTGCGGCGGCCGTTGGCCGACGGCTTGCGGGTGCGCGTGGTCGCCGTCTTGCGCGTGCGACGCCGGGTGGGCGTGGAGGCACCGATGGCCCTCTGCACCCGCCGCTGGATGCTGCGCAGCCCGCGCTCGACCGTGCCCGTGGCGGTGGCCGTGCCCTTCGCCGTCAGCTTCTCAACTGTGCGCCGCAGCTTGCGGTTCTCCTTGATCAGGTCGCTGACCATTGCGTTCAGCGAGTCGACCAGTTCGGCGCCGCCGACGCGCCGCCGGCGCGTGGAAGTCGTGCCGCTCGAAGTCGTGCGGCGAGTGTATTTGCGCTTCGGTCGCGCGGAGCTTGCGGTTTCGTCAGCCATCAGCGATCCCCTTCAAAAAGTTGCTAGGACGCCGAGCAGTATAGAGCCGAATTTCTTATTAGTTCACGCAGCAGCCGCAATTGGCATCAACACCTGCTGCTTGATCAGGCTTTTCAATCCTTCGCGCGCCAACTCGTGTGCAGGATTTGCCTTGCGGCTGACATAGCGGACCACCCGATGTCCGCGCCGGCAACGCTCGCGTACCTCATGCACCGCGATGCGGAAGGTCTCGCTGGACGGCATCCGGCTGCGTACCACCGGCGCGCAGTCGGTGCGCACGACGACTCGGTGCAGGGGCCACCGGGAGGCGGCCAGGTCGAGCGCCGCCGCGCAGACGTGGGCTTCCAGCTGCGCGGAGCCGCCGCCATGCGCGAAACCGAAGGACTCGGTGTACACGGTGCGGCCACGAATGAAAACGGCCAGGCCACATCCGGCCCGGCCATTCTTGTCGAGTGCGGCGTCGACGTAGATCACGAGGCACTC
Organism: Candidatus Dormiibacterota bacterium; assembly: GCA_036565325.1. Taxonomy (GTDB): domain Bacteria; phylum Chloroflexota; class Dormibacteria; order Dormibacterales; family Dormibacteraceae; genus CF-28. The sequence continues at coordinate 1,350 of DATCNF010000339.1, forward strand.
TCGCAAACAAATCCCTCCTGGTCGCGGAGGCGGGTTTTCTTGGCTATCCCCCGGACCTGATTTGCTCGTGGACATTATCAGCATGTTGGGGTGTTGTCCAAGGGTTACCCCCAGATGTGGACAACGCCGGGGGCTGACCACACCCCCACCCCCTCGCCTCTGGCGGAGGGACCTCCCCAATGAATGGGGAGGTTTCGCTCCCCCCTTAGGGGATCGCTCCTTCCTGTTGGGGCGGGAGGTCCGTGCCCATCGCGTGGTAGCCGCCGTCGACGTGCAGGATCTCGCCGGTGGTGGCGGGCATCCAGTCCGAGAGCATCGCGCAGGCAGTCTTGCCGACCGGTGACTTGTCCTTGATGTCCCAGCCCAGCGGTGCCCGCCGGTGCCACAGGTCTTCGAAGTCCCGAAAGCCCGGAATCGCGCTCGCCGCCAGCGTGGCCAGCGGCCCGGCCGCCAGCGCGTTGACCCGGATCTGGTAGCGGCCGAGGTCGCGCGCCAGGTAGCGGACTATCGATTCCAGCGCCGACTTCGAGACGCCCATCCAGTCGTACTTGGGCCAGGCCTGGGTGGAGTTGTCGAAGTCGAGGGTCACGATCGAGCCGCCGTATTCCCGCATCACCGGCAGCATCCCGACCGCCAGTGTCTTGAGCGAGAAGGCGCCGATGTGGAATGCGATGGCCGCGCTCTCGAACGGGGTGTGCAGGAAATTGCCACCCAAAGCGTCGTTGGGCGCGCCGGCGATCGAGTGCACGAGCCCGTCCAGGCGCCCCCAGCGCTTCTGAATTTCCTTGCAGACCTCGTCCACCTGCTCCGGCTTGGTGGCGTCGAGCTCCAGGATGTCGGGCACCGGGTCGAGCCGCTTGGCGGTCATCTGGGTGATCGACATCACGCGGCCGAAGCTGGTGAGCAGGATCTCGGCGCCGACCTGCTGGGCCTGTTGTGCGATCGAGTAAGCGATCGATTTGCGGTCCAGCACGCCGACCACCAGGACCTTTTTGCCTTCCAGCAGCATCCCCGACAAGGTTAGTCCCCGGTGGCCGCCGGCAACTCCGGGTGCCGCGACCACTCGCTCCAGCTGCCCTCGTGGAGGCGCGCCCGGCCCAGGCCGGCCACCTCCATGGCGAGGATGTTGTGGCAGGCCGTCACGCCCGAGCCGCAAGAAGAGATGACCTTCTCGGTGTCGCGGACGCCCAGCTCCCGAAAGCGGTCGCGGAGGCGCGCGGGCGGGAGCAGGCGGCCGTCGGCGCCGAGGTTGCCGGGCCAGGGGGCGTTGAGCGCGCCCGGGATGTGGCCGGCGCGGTCGTCGACCGGCTCGGTCTCGCCTCGGTACCGCTCGCCGACCCGGGCGTCGAGCAGCACGGCATCGGCCTCCCGGTCGCGGACCGCCGCCAGGTCGGCGACCTCGCCGGCCGCCTCGACCGCCACGAAGTCGCCCGGCGCCGGCCGTGTGGCCTCCGTGGCCAGCGGCTCCGGCCAGG
>DATCNF010000340.1:0-1616 GCA_036565325.1 Candidatus Dormiibacterota bacterium
CCCGCCATGAACGACGCCATGTGGGCGAAGCCGCAGGTCCAGGAGAACCTGGCCCGCGTACGGTCGGGCGGCGCGGTGGTGGTGGAGCCGGAATCCGGGCACCTGGCGAGCGGCCACGTGGGCGCCGGACGGCTGGCGTCCGGCCAGCGCCTGCTGGACGCGCTGGCCGAGGCCGCCCGCGCCCGCTACGACCTCGCCGGCCGGCACGTCGTGGTCTCGGCGGGGGGGACGCGGGAGCCGATCGACCCGGTTCGCTTCATCAGCAACTACTCGAGCGGCAAGATGGGCTTCGCGCTGGCTGCCGCGGCGGCGGAGCGGGGCGCCCGGGTGACCCTGGTCACGGCCTCCCAGCACCCGGCGCACCACGGCGTCGCCGAAGTGCAGGTGGAGACCGCCGAGCAGATGCTGCACGGCTTGCGCGAAGCGCAGCGCGAAGCCGACCTGCTGGTGATGGCGGCCGCGGTGGCCGATTACCGGCCGGCCCACGTACAGGAGGAGAAGATCCGGCGTGAGCAGACGGCGGAGATGTCGCTGGAGCTGGAGCGCAACGTGGACATCCTGGTCGCGCTCGCCCAGGAGCCCGGCGCCGAGAAGACCTTCCGGGTCGGCTTCGCGGCCGAGGGGGGCGACCTCGAAGCCAAGGCGCTGGAGAAGCTGGAGCGGAAGCGGCTGGACGCCATCGTGGCCAACGACATCCGCCGCCGCGACATCGCGTTCGGCAGCAACTACAACCAGGCGGTCGTGCTGCTGCGCGGCGGCGAGCGGGTCGAGCTGCCCCGGATGACCAAGCGGGAGATGGCCGACCGCCTCTACGACCTCTTCCTGCCCCGTCTGCGATGAGGAGCCTGGCGGGCGTCCTGGCCGCGCTGTTGCTGGTCGCCGGCTGCGGCGGTTCCAAGCGCAGCCAGGCCGACATGGACCGCGATGGCCGGACCATCGCGACGGCCCTCGAAGCGGCTGACTCCGACGGGGCGAGCTTCCACCTGTCCGAGACCTGGGCGATCACCGGCGGGCAGGTGCCCAAGGGCCAGCAATCGACCGTGAGCCTGACCGCCGACGGCACCGCCCGGTCCGGCCGCGTCAAGATGACCCTCAAGTTCACCACCGGGTCCACCAAGCCCAGCTACGACCTGGTGATCGCGGACAGCTTCCTGTACGCCAAGCTGCACAGGGGCGATGCCGTCTGGAAGCGGACCACCGCCATGGCGGGGACGGCGCTCTACCCGGCCGCCCTCCTGGAGCTGGTGCGCGAGTCGGTGCTGCTGGCCAAGCGCGTGGACGGCTACTCGCTCGTCCAGCAGGGCAGCGGGTTCGCCCACAAGTACGTCGTGGTCCCAAGCTCCGACCAGCTCGAGCAGCTCCAGGCGATCACGCTCACCGGCGCCGACGAGCAGGCCTTTCTGAAGACGGCGACCGCCGAGATCGACGTCTTCCTGAAGGTCACCGGCAACCAGCTGCAGCGGGTGGAGGTGCACCTGGTGGGCATCGAGCCGAGCACGGGCGCCAAGAACAGGATCGACAGCACCAGCGACTACAAGGCGGCGAAGGTGGACACCATCGCGGTCCCCACCGGCGCCGCCGACGTGCAACCGGGCGACCTCTTCACAGGCTGAGCG
>DATCNF010000341.1:0-2341 GCA_036565325.1 Candidatus Dormiibacterota bacterium
GCGTAGAGCAGGAGCAGCGCGCGCGACCCCGCCGGTGACGACGCCAGGACCGCGGCCAGGCCACCCGCCGCCGAGGCCAGGCCGCCGGTGAGGGAGTAGCGGCCGAAGGCTCGGTTCCGGCGCGCGGGCGACACCGATTCCGTGAGCGTCGCCTGCTCCAGCGCCAGGAAGGGCCCGAGGTCGACGCTGGCCGCGCCCAGCATCCCGGTCGCGGCCGCCAACACCAACAGCCAGGTGGGTCCGGCCGCCGCCAATGCCAGGCCCGACAGGGCCATCAGCAAGCCAATGACTACGAGCACCGGCCGGCGGCCGACGCGGGCGGCCACCACCGCCGCGGGCAGGCCGTAGAGCGAGGCCGTCAACAGCCCGAGGGCCAGAACGGCGCCGATGGCCGCCGGTCGCAGCCCACGCCGTTCCAGGTAGACGCCCAGGACCACGGCCATGAATCCGAACCCGAATCCCCGGAGCACACGCGCGCTCAGCAGCAGCCGGTAATCGCGGCTCAACTTGGTGGCAAACGCATTCTCCGGGTAGTGCCGGTGTCGGACGCCTGTTTCGGGCGCGTTACCCGGGACATGCCGCCCGGGTCTAGGCGCAGTCCGGGCAGCGGCCGGTGAACACCAGCTGGTGGCTGGTCACCACGAAGCCGGTGCTCGAGTGGACGGCCGCGCTGGCGTCCTCGAGCACGCAGCCCGGGACCTCCGCCACCCGCCCGCAGACGTCGCAGCGCACGTGCTCGTGGTGCTCGTCGTGGAGCTCGTAGTGCGCCTTGCCATCGCCGAGGTCGACGCGGTCGATCAGCCCCTCGCGCTCCAGCGTCCCAACCGCGCGAAAAACGGTCGAGTAGTCGGCGCCGCCCAACCTCTCTCGGATGCTGCCGTGCAGCTCGTCGAGCGACCAGGCGTGCCGCCGGCCGGCGGTGAAAACGGCTCGGACGGCGTCGGTGACCGGGCTCGGGCGCGCCATCAGTGGGCGTAACTATACGCACTGCGCATTCAACTTGCGCAATCTATTTGTGCAATACTCTTGCGCCATATGCGGCAACTCCTGAGCGCCGCCGCGGCGGTGGTCGTCCTGGGCAGCCTGGGCTGTGGCGCGCCCACCCCCGCCGGCGGCGGCACTCTCAACGTGATCGCGGGCGAGAACTTCTGGGGCAGCCTCGCCCAGCAGCTGGGCGGCACCCGGGTCCGGGTCCAGAGCGTGGTCAGCGACCCCAACGCCGACCCGCACGAGTACGAGAGCAACGCCAACGACGCGCGCGCCTTCGCCCAGGCCGACCTGGTCCTTCTCAACGGCGCGAGCTACGACTCCTGGGGCCAGAAGCTGCTCGACGCCAACCCCAGCAGCCGCCGCCAGCTGCTGACTGTGGCCGGCGTCCTGGGCAAGAAGCAGGGCGACAACCCCCACTTCTGGTACGACCCGGCCGCCGTGGTCAGGGTCGCGGATCGGATCACCGCCGCCTACAAGTCGATCGACGCGGCCGACGCCGGCTACTTCGATCGGCGCCGGTCCGCACTCACGACGGCGCTGCAGCCGTACAACGACCGCATCGCGGAGATCAAGCAGAGGTTCGCCGGCGTCAAGGTCGGCGCCACCGAGAACCTCTTCGTCTACCTCTCCGCGGCGCTCGGCCTGGACCTGGTCTCGCCGCCCGAGTTCATGCAGGCGGTAGCCGAGGGCAGTGACCCGCCCGCGGCCGCGGTGGCGCAGTTCCAGGACCAGGTGTCCCAGAAGCAGATCAAGGTGCTCGTCTACAACGTGCAGACCGCGACCGCGGTGACTACGAACGTCCGCCACCTGGCGGCAGCACTGGACATCCCGGTGGTTGGCGTTTCGGAGACCCTGCAGCCCGAAAGTGCGACCTTCCAGGACTGGCAGCTGGCGCAGCTGATCGCGCTCCAGAACGCCCTCAACGCCGGCGCCCTGCACGGGTGAGCGCCGGGACCGGGAACGCGCTCGCCGCTCGCGACCTGGCCGCCGGGTACGGGTCGCGCACCCTGTGGTCGGGCGCCGACTTCGAGGTTCCCGAGGGCTCCTTCACCGCCGTGCTCGGGCCCAACGGCGCGGGCAAGTCGACGCTCGTCAAGCTGATGCTGGGCCTGGTGCCACCCCGGGCCGGCGACCTGCAGGTGCTGGGCGCACCCCCGCGCCGCGGCAACCCGCGGATCGGCTACATACCCCAGAGCTTGGCTTTCGATCCCGAGTTCTCGGTCCGGGGCCGCGACTTCGTCGGCCTCGGGCTGGACGGGCATCGCTGGGGCCTCCCCCTCCCGAGCGGCGCCGGCGCCCGCGCGGCCGCGGTCGATGCCGCCATCAGTTCGGTGGGCGCCGAGGGGTACGC
>DATCNF010000342.1:0-3427 GCA_036565325.1 Candidatus Dormiibacterota bacterium
GGCCAGCCCCGCGCGCGTGTTCGGGCTGTGGCCCCGCAAGGGCCGCGTCGAGGCCGGCGCCGACGCCGACCTGGTCCTCTTCGACCCCCACCTGGCCGGTCCCCTGACCGATGCCGAGCTGCACGGGGCGGCGGGGTTCTCGCCCTTCGCCGGCCTGGAGCCGGCCGGTCGCGTCGCCGCCACCTACTGCCGGGGCCGCCTGGTCTACGAGCGCGCCACCGATACGGTGGGCGATCCCGGGCACGGCCGCTTCATCGAGCGCACACCCTTTGACGCCTCGCATCTCGGCTAAGCGGCTGCTCGGCGACCTCGCCGAGCTAGCCCGGATCGGCGGCCGGCCCGACGGCGGCGTGGACCGGGTGGCCGGCTCGGCGGCCGACCTGGAAGGTCGACGCTGGCTGGCGGGCCGGATCCAGGCGGCGGGCCTGGAGCCACGCACGGACGAGGCCGGCAACGTCTTCGGGCGGGTTCCCGGCTCCCGCGGCCCCTGGCTGCTCCTGGGTTCCCACACCGACACCGTGCCCGCCGGCGGCCGGCTGGACGGCGCCTACGGCGTGATCGCCGGGCTCGAGGTCCTGCGCTCGCTGCACGAAGCCGGTCACCCGGCGGCGGAGCGGCTGGAGGTCGTCAGCTTCTTCGACGAAGAAGGCGTCGGCGCGGGTGGCGGCCTGCTCGGGAGCACGCACCTCTGCGCCAGCCCGCACGCCGCCGAGCTGATCGGCTACCTGGAGCTCCACATCGAGCAGGGGCCGCGCCTGGAGTCCGCAGGGCACGACCTGGGCGTGGTCGAGGGCATCGTGGGGATCGATCGCTGGGACGTGCTGATCGAGGGCGCGGCCAACCATGCCGGCACCACGCCCTATTCGATGCGCCGCGACGCCGGGGCGGCGGCGGGTCGCCTCATCCACGGCCTGCGCCGCCTGGTGCAGGCCGTGGACGCCGAGATGGTGGCCAACGTCGGTGAGCTGCAGCTGCTGCCAGGTGCCGCCAACGTGGTGCCCGGCGAGGCGCGCCTGGTGGTGGAGATGCGGGCGCTCGACCCGGCCTCGCTGCGCCGTGCGGCCGAGGCGCTGCGCGCGGAGCTGGTGGCGGCGACCGAGGAGGCCGGCTGCGAGTTCCGCCTGACGCAGCGCTCCTCCGTGCCGCCCGCGCGCATGGACCCGCGCCTGCTGGGCGCCCTCGAGGCCGGCTGCGCCGAGAGCGGCCGGCCCTGGCGGCGGCTGGTGAGCGGCGCCGGCCACGACGCGGGGCGGATGGCCGAGGTGGTGCCGGCGGGGATGCTCTTCGTCCCCAGCCACCTCGGGGTCAGCCATTCGCCGAAAGAGCACACGGACGACGCATTTCTGACACTAGGTGCTTCGGTTTTCCAGCACGCCGCGCTAAAGAGCTTGGAATTTCCAAGCATTAAGGGCGAAATTACTAGAAAATAGTCGCGTTAAGTGGTTGCGCTGGCGCCCGAACTGCGTAATATGCAAGCTGTCGGACGGCAACGGACGGCAAAAAAGAGGACCGGCACGGGGCTCTCAAGACTGGAGGGAGTCGGAGAGCTTGGTAAACCCAAGGTATCGCAAGAGACCCCGGGCTTGGTCTGAATAAGTAGAACCTCACCCCCGCAGCCATGCTCGGTGGAGGAGCGAGGAGACGCAAGTCTCCTCGCCCGCCCCGAGCGGCTGCTTTTTTTATTCCTGGACTGGCCGGGCTCGAGACCAGCTGCCGAGGTAGGCGGCGACCAGGATGGCCGCGCCGCCCAAGACCTGTGCCACCCCGACCGCCTCGTGCAGGAAGACGGCGCCGATCGCGACCCCGCACACCGGCTGCACGTAGGTGTACATCGAGGTCTCGGTCACGCCCACGCGCGGCAGGGCCCACCCGTACAGCGCGTAGGCCAGGCCGGTGGCGACCACCCCTGAGTAGGCGATCGAGGGCAGCGCGGGGAGCCAATCGTCGTGCCCCTGCAGCGCCTGGGCGCCGGCCATCGGCAGAAAGGCCAGGAAGGCCGCCACCACACACCAGGTCGTGAAGACGATCGCATCGTTGCGCTTGGCCGCGTGGTCCGAGATGACCATGTAGACGGCCCAGGTCAGCGGAGTGCCCAGCGCCACCAGGTCGCCGAGCAGAGAGATGCCGCCGCTGCGCGCCCCGGCCGCGACCACCAGCACCACCCCCGCGAAGCCGAGCAGCAGCCCGACCATGCGCCGCGCGGGCGGCCGCCGGCGAGTCACCGCGGCGAAGAGCACGATCGCCGCCAGCAGCGGGCTCAGTCCGACGATCAGGGAGACGTCGACCACCGTGCTCAGGCTGAGGGCGAATGTGAAGGTGAGCTGGTTGAGCACGAAGCCGGACAGGGAGGCCGCGATCAGCAGCTTCCAGGGCGGCCGCTGGTTCAGCCGGCGACCTGCCAGCAGCGCGAACACGGCCAGCACCAAGGCGCCCACCCCGAAGCGCGCGGTCGTGAAGGGGATCGGCCGCACGTGGGTAACCCCGACCTTCACGAAGGTCGCGTTGGCGGACCAGAGCAGGATCGTGAGCAGCAGCGCGAGGTGGGGGAACAGCGAGGATCCCCGAGCCCGGGTGCGCGCGGCCTGCGTCCAGCCGCTGACGATGTCGATGCCGGTCACGCCGCGACTCCGCGCGCCCAGAGGTCGAAAAGCTGCTCGACCGGGGTCGCCAGCGAGCCGGTGCTCCGCGCCGCCCAGCGCTGCACCACCGCCAGGTAGGCCGCCGTCAGCGCCAGGACCGCCAGGTCGAGGTCCACGCCTGGTCGCAGCGAAGCGGCGGCCAGCGCCTGCCTGAGGTCGGCGCGGAAGCGTTCCTGGATCGCACCCAGCGCGCCATAAGAGGCGTGACGCAGGAGCAGGCGCTGGGCCAACCGTCCGTTCGGATGGCGCTCATTGGCCCTGGCCACCGCCACCAGGGCCTGGCGGACGCTGTCCAGTGGGGAGCGGCTGCCGGCCTGGCCGAGCTCGGCCTCGATCACCGCCAGCATGTCCTCCCGATAGGCGACCAGCAGGTCGGCCTTCTGCGCGAAGTAGTTGGACACCGTGCGCGGCGCCACCTGCGCGCGCTCGGCGATCTGGTGGAGCGTGGCCCGGTCATAGCCGCGGGACTGGAAGAGGTCGAACGCAGCCGCGACGATCCGGGTGCGCGTCTCGCGCTTCTTCCGCTCCCGGAGACCGGGCTCGCCCGCCAACAAGATTCTTGCAACCTTAGCAAGAATTGGAGGGGGCTATGATCGGACAGCGATGGCCGGCGTGATCTCCCCGGAGCTGCTCGAGGTGCTGGCGTGCCCCAAATGCCACGGCAAGCTGGACCTGGTCGAGGAGAAGGACGGGGGCGCCCACCTCGACTGCCCCAACTGCCGGCTGCGCTACAAGATCGACGACGGCATCCCGGTGATGCTGATCGACGAAGCGGAGAAGTTCTAGCC
>DATCNF010000343.1:0-8016 GCA_036565325.1 Candidatus Dormiibacterota bacterium
CCTGCACGCAGGCCACGGGCGGGGTGATCGCCAAGGGCCTCAAGGGCTATGTCGGAGACAGCAAGGACCCCGACGCGGTCTTCAACGCCTCCACCGCGAAGGCCGACTACAGCAAATGGGATCCCAACGGCAGCAAGGTGAGGAACGTCACCTACCGCTACAACACCTCCGCCACCAACACCAAGGTCGCGCAGAACCTGCAGTCACAGTGGAAGGCGAGCCTGGGCATCACCATCGACCTGGCGCCGTCCGACTTCCCCACCTTGATCGGCGACCGCAACGCCAAGAAGACCATCCTCTCCCGCGGCTCCTGGGGCGCCGACTACGACCATCCCCAGGATTGGTTCGACAACCTCTGGACCTGCTCCGCGGCCCAGGTCGGCCACGGCGGCGTCGAGGCCTACTGCAACCCCGCGATGGACAAGATCCTGCAGTCGGCGAACGCCTCGCCCATCGACCGGGCGGTCCCGCAGTACCAGCAGGCCGGCCAGATGCTGATCACCGACAACGTGGACGCCGTCCTCTACTACAACACCCAGACCTACTTCACACACACCTACGTCAAGGGCGCCGGCTTCAATTCCCTGTACGACTTCAACTGGCAGGGAATCCGGATCCTCCAGCACTAGAGACCCACTACTCCAGGGGACCCGCCCGTCGCGGGCGGGTCCCTCCCGAAGGGAGGGGGAGGGGTTGCGGAGTAAGCTCGGACCATGCCCGAGCTGCAGGTGATCAACGTGGTCCCGCACTTCATGCGCCTGCATGAGTGGGTAGCCCTCGAAGAGGGCCATTTCCAGGCCGAGGGCCTGGAGCCGCGGATCCTCGACGACGTGATGCACCAGGTCTCCACCCACGGCCCCGACCAATACTTCGAACGGCCGCAGGACGCGGCCTTCGTGAACGCCGAGGAGGTCGCCAACTCGGCCTGCGAATGGGGCTCGATCTGCAACGCCGGCGCCGGCATGGGCAAGTTCGTGCCCGACCTCTACGGGGTGGCTCGCTTCGCCTTCTTCGTCCGGCAGGGGTCCCCCATCCGGCGTCTCTCCGACCTGCGCGACGTCGCGGTGGGGGTCGGACTGATGGCGGGCAGCCACTTCACCGCGCTGCGCACCCTGGAGGCCGTCCTTCCCAAAGAGGCGATCAAGGTCGAGAACGTGGGCGGTCCCGGCAAGCGGCTGCAGGCGCTGCTGGAGGGCGAGGTCGAGGTGGCCAATCTGCTCGACCCGGAGATCGCGATCGCCGAAGCCAGGGGCCTGGAGCGGATCGCGCAGGGCGAGTTTCGCACCCTGTTCTGGGTCTCGCCAACGATCGGGCCCGACGTGCTGGCCGCCTACTTCCGGGCACTGCGGCGCGCCGACCAGGCCCTGCGCGCTTCCCCCTCCAAGTACATGCGGCTCTGGGAGCGCAACATTCCGCCCGCACTGCGCAACGGCCACGACTACGCACGTTTTGGCCTGGGCGAGCTGCTGGTGTTCGAGCGCTACCCCGAGGACGTGTATGCGGAGAGCGTGGAGTTCGCACGCCGCTGGGGACTCGACGGCCACATGCGGGAAGCCGCCTACTCGACGCTGGCGGTCCCCATCACGGTCTGAGGCCGGGGCTCGGGGAGCCCGAACAGCTTCAGCGCATTGCCGCCAAGAACTGAGCGTCGCGCGGAGTCTGAAAGGAACGGCAGGTCGTACACCTGCGTCGGCAGGTCGAAGTCCTGGTGCGGGTAGTCGGACGAGTAGAGCAGCTGGGATTCCCCGTTCATGACCTCGAACATGGCGCGCGTGTGTTCGGAGTCCTCGAACATCTCCAGCGGCTGGGTCGTGAAAAACATCTCGCGGATGTACTCGCTGGGCAGCCGCTTCAAGAGGGGCGCCTCGGACGACCGCTGGCGGTACTCGTTGTCGAGGCGCGCGATCAGGAGCGGGACCCAGGCCTGCCCGGCCTCCATGAAGATGAATCTCAGCCGCGGAAAGCGCTCCGGGATGCCGTTCAGGACCAGGTTGGTGAGCTGGATCATGGCGTAGAAGGGAAAGCCCAGCGCATGCACGCCGAGGAACCGGTTCAGCTGCTCGAAGGGGCGGTCACCCCAGTTCGGTCCCGAGTGGAAGGCCACCGGCAGTGCGCGCTCGTTGAGCGCCGCGAAGACCTTGACGAAGCGGTTCTCGTGAATGGGCTGGTAGCGGACGGCCGTGACCATGAACCCCAGCACGCCCGGCTTCTCCGCGAACTCGTCGATGAACTCGACGCTCGCGTCGGGGTCGCTGAGCGGTAGGTAGGCCATGGTCTTGATGCGCGGGCTGGCGGGCAGTACCCGCTCCACGAGCCACCGGTTGTAAGCGCGCGCCAGCTCCACCTCGACCTCCCTCTGAGGATGCGTGCCCAGGGTGAGCATCGGCGTCGGAAAAAGGATCGAGTAGTCGATCCCCATCTGGTTCATGGAGTTGAGCAGCCCGGCCGCGATTGGATGCATGCCATCGAACTGACCGGCCGGCAGCACCTGGTCGAGGTCCGTCTTGATGCGGCCCGCCACCATCCGGTCGCCCAGGTTGCCGGGCAGGAAGGCGTGCATGAGCATGGACTGCGAGTAGCGCTCGAACGGCCTGCGCACGGCCGGGTTCTGGATGTAGGAGGCGATCTCCGGCATGGCCGTGGTCTCGTACACGTGGCAGTCGCAGTCGACGATCGGGATCCCATCGAGGCCACGCCGCTCCACCTCCTTGCGCGCGTTGGCGAGGAAGGAGAAATGGCGGTCGGGGATCACGGTCGCGCGGCGCTCAGACATTGAACAGAGCGGCCACCTCGAAGCTGGTGACCTCGGCCGCCTTCATCATGGCCGCCACCGTGACGGCCACCTCGGGCGCGGTCAACTCCGTCTCGTCGATGGGAGAGCCGGCACCGGCACCGCGCTGCGCGAAGTCGCGGACCAGGGCCGTGAACAGCCGCCGGCGAGCCTCCTCGGACATCTCGGCCACCGCCACAGCGTCGAGGTCAGGCGACGACATAGGCCTCGCCCTCGCGCACCCTGACCTCCAGCCGGCGCAGCTTGAAGCGCCGGTCGGCGGTGCACTCGCCGGTCTCCAGGTCGTACTCCCAACCATGCCAGGGGCAGGCGATACGCACCTCATCGTCGGCGAACCGCTCCCCGGCCACGGTGCCGTCGGGGCGCAGGACCTGCTCGTACCGGCCGATGATCTCGCCGGTGCACACCGGTCCCCCCTGGTGCCGGCAGCGGTTCTCGTAGGCGTGCAGCCGCCCATGGACCATGAAGACGCCGGCCTCGACGTCGCCTGCCTGGACGAGGATCCCACTGCGCTCGGGGATCTCCGTGATCGGCCCCACGCGGTATTCCGCGAGTTCGCGCTGGTTGCTCAGCATCGGGAAAGAAATGATTATGGGATCGAGGACTCCTCCCCGCTCGGCGGGGAGGTCCCTCTGCCGCGGGCAGAGGGGGAGGGGGACGGTGTTCCGCACCGGCGGCCCGAGACGTGCGAACATTTGCTCGACGATGGACGCCGGGGACCCGGTTGACCTCCGTCTCAACCGCGCGGCACCCACCACCCTGGTGGTCGACCTCAACTGCGCTTTCGCGTCGATCGAGCAGCAGCACGACCCCGCGCTCCGGGGGCGCCCGCTGGCGATCGCGGCCTATGCCACCGACGCCGCCACCATCGTCTCCTCGTCCCGGGAGGCGCGCGACCTGGGCATCAAGACCGGCATGCGCGTCTTCGAGGCCAAGGCGATCTTTCCGCGGATCGCGATCCTGGAGCCCAACCCGCCACGCTACCGCGAGGTCTCGGACCGGCTGATCGAGATCCTCGAGCGGCACAGCCCGGACGTGCTCCGGATGTCGATCGACGAGGCCTCGCTCAACCTGGCGGGCACCCCCGACCTGGTGCGGCTGGGTCCCGAGGGGGTGGGCCAAGCGATCAAGCACGCCGTGCGCGGGGAGGTGGGCGAGTGCGTGACCTGCTCGATCGGCGTCTCGACCTCGATCTGGATGGCCAAGCAGGCCTCCAACCTCAACAAGCGCGACGGCCTGGAGCGCATCGACCACGCCAACCTGGTCGCCGTCTTCGGGCGCCTCCAGCTCACGGACCTTTCCGGCATCGCGGAGGCCGGCGCGCGCCGGCTCCAGCGCGGCGGCATCCGGACCCCGCTCGATTTCCTGCGGGCCACGCCCCAGCGCCTGCGGCTGGCCGGGATGCACGCCGAGGTCGCCGAGCAGTGGCTGCAGCGGCTGCGGGGCTACGAGGTCGGCACCTTCGAGAGCGCCGCCCGCAAGAGCTACAGCCACTCGCACGTGTTGGCTCGCGCGACCAGCTCCCAGTCCGAGCTCGAGGAGCTGCTGATGCGGCTGTCGGAGATGGTCGGCAGGCGCCTGCGCGCCGCCGGGCGGCGCGGCCGCGTGGTGTCGGTGAGCGTCGTCTACCGGCCGGAGGCCGGGCACTTCTCGCGACAGTCCAAGCAGCCACATCCGATCAGCACCGGCGACGAGATCTACCGCGCCGCGCTGGCGCTGCTGGCGGCGCGCGAGGACGGCCGGGAGGTGGGGACATTGGGCGTGGGCTTGAGCGGGCTGCGCGACGCCGGCGACGACCAGCTGGACCTGTTCCAACCCCGCGAAATCCGTGATTTCGCGGGGACCCCCACGGAGCCGCGGGCGCCGCGCGGCGATCGCCTGGAGACGGCCATCGACGCCATCCGCGACCGCTTCGGCGAGGACGCCGTCCAGCGGGCGCGGCTGCTCGGGCGCGCGCCCGTGGTGCGGGACCGGATCGCTTTCGGCAACACCGGGCATCCCGACGAATGAACGTCGTGGTCGGCGAGGACGGCCTCGCGCGCTGCGCCTGGGGCACCAGCGATGCGCTCTATATCGCGTACCACGACCAGGAGTGGGGGCGGCCGGTGGAGAACGACCGCCGGCTCTTCGAGAAGCTGTGCCTGGAGGGCTTCATGTCGGGCCTCAGCTGGCTAACGATCCTGCGCAAGCGCGAGAACTTCCGCGCCGCCTTCGGCGATTTCGAGCCCTCGGCGGTGGCCCGCTTCAGCGACGCGGATGTCGCACGGCTGATGGGCGACGCCGGCATCGTGCGCAACCGCGCCAAGATCGAGGCCACGGTCAACAACGCCCGCCGCTGCCTGGAGCTGGAGGGAGAGTTCGGCAGCCTGGCAGCCTACGTGTGGCGGTTCGAGCCCACCACTCCCTCGACAGAGAAGGTCGCGCCCGAGGCGGTGGCGCTGAGCAAGGACCTCCGGCGGCGCGGGTGGGCGTTCGTGGGGCCGACCACGGTGCACTCCTTCATGGAGGCGATGGGCCTCCTCAACAACCACCTGCAGGGCTGCTTCGCGCACGCCGAGGTGGAGCGGCTGCGGCGCTCGTTCCGGCGTCCGTGATCGTGGTCGCGGGCGAGGCCCTGGTCGACATCGTGGGCGGCGTGCCTCGACCCGGCGGTGGGCCCTACAACACCGCCCGCGCGCTGGCACGCCTGGGCGCCCCGACCCGGTTCCTGGGCCGGCTGTCGGACGATTCGTTCGGGACTCTGCTTCGAGACGGCCTGGTCGCGGACGGCGTGGATCTCGCCCTGACCAGCTTCGGCGCCGAGCCCACGACCCGCGCGCTCGCCGAGCTGGACGCTGGCGGGACGGCTCGTTATCGGTTCGAGGTCGGCGGCACCTCCGCGCCCAACCTGGCGGTGGCCGGCGAGCTGCCACCCGGGGCCCGCGCGCTGCACGTGGGCACGCTGGGACTGGTGCTGGAGCCGATGGCCACCGCGCTCGTCGAGCTTGCCATGCGCGAGTCGGGAAGGCGTCTCCTGATGGTCGATCCCAACGTGCGGCCGGACCTGGTCGCGGATCCCAGCGCCTACCGCCGGCGGCTGGAGTCCGTGTTCGCCAGGGCCACCATCGTCAAGGCCAGCGCCGGTGACATGGCGTGGCTGTACCCCGGTCATGACCTCGAACGCGCGGCCGCGGCCGTGCTCGCGCTGGGCGCCGGGATGGTCGTCGTCACGCTCGGCGCCGAGGGGGCGCTGGCCGTCGCGCGCGGGGTCCGGGCCCGGGCGCCGGCGCCGCGCGTCAAGGTCGTCGACACCATCGGCGCCGGCGACGCGTTCGGCGCCGGCCTGCTGGCCTGGCTGTACGAGCGAGACCTCCTCTCGCCGGACCTGGAGCTCAGCGCGGGGGAGCTGGAGGCGGCGCTGCGCTTCGCCTGTCGCGTCGCCTCGCTGGCGTGCGCCGTGGATACTTCCTGACCAGGTGGGCGGGTACGACGCGATCGTGGTCGGGGGTGGCATGGCGGGCGTCTCGATCGCCTACGAGCTGGCCGGCCAGGCGCGCGTGCTCCTGCTCGAGCAGGAGCGCCAGCTCGCGTATCACACCACCGGCCGCTCCGCCGCCATGTACCTGCAGAGCTACGGCAACGCCACCGTCCGCGCCCTCACGGTCGCCAGCCGCGGCGATTTCGACAGCCTGAGCGCCCTCGTCGACGGCACCCAGCTTTTGATCCCCAAGCTCCTGCTCTGGATCGCGGATGCCGGTGGCGCCGAGCACCTGGAAGAGATGCTGAGCTCGGACTCGCCGATGCGCGCCGTCTCGCCGGCAGCCGCGCTCCAGCTCTGCCCCGCACTGCGGCCCGAGAAGCTGGTGGCGGCGGCGCAGGACGTCTCCGCCATGGAGATCGACGTGCACGCGGTCCACAACGCGTACGTCCGCGGCTTCCGCGAGCGCGGGGGCGTGATCCGGGCCGAGTCCGCGGCAGGCCGCCTGGCCCGCCGGCATGACCAATGGCTGGTCGAGGCCGGCGACTTCCGCGCCGAGGCGCCGATCGTGGTCAACGCCTCCGGGGCCTGGGGCGACGTGACGGCCGGGCGAGCGGGCGTCAAGCCGATCGGGCTCCGTCCGCTGCGGCGGACCATCTTCACGAGCCCGGTCACGGGTTGGACCGGCCTCGACGCCTGGCCGTTCATCTCTGATGCCGGCGATCGCTTCTACTTCAAGGGCGAGCACGACCAGGTCATGGTGTCGCCGGCCGACGAGACGCCGGACGTGCCCCGCGACGCCACCCCGGCCGAGGTCGACATCGCGCGCGCGATCGAGGTCGTCAACGAGCAGACGCGCCTCCGGCTGCGCAGCGTGCGCAGCTCCTGGGCCGGGCTGCGCACCTTCGCGGCCGACCGCTCGCCGGTGGTGGGCGAAGCCGCGGACGCGCCCGGCTTCTTCTGGTTCGTGGGCCAGGGCGGCTACGGGATCCAGATGGGCCCCGCGCTGGCGCGCGCCGGCGCGGCGCTGGCGCTGGGCCGGGCGCTGCCCGCGGATGTGAGGGCGGGCGGCGTCACGGCCGCCGACCTGGCTCCATCTCGGCCGGGCGTCTCGCGAAGGCCGCGAACAGCGTGAGGTCGTAGCCGATCTTGATCAGGCCTGCCAGCAGGAAGGGCAGGCCGTAGGCCGCGGACTGGATGGCCGCCCCCGCGATCACCGGCCCCACCGCCTGGGCGACTCCGCGCACGGACCCGGTCAGCGCCAGGGCGGCAACCCGTTCGGCCGGCGGCACGATGGACGCCACGTAGGCCTGGCGGGTGGGCACGTCCATCTGGCTGATGCTGAAGCGGAGCACCAGGATCGCCACCGCGACCGCGAGGTTCGGGCTCAAGGGAACCAGCAGCAGGAGCACGTTGCTCGGCAGGTGGGTGAAGACCATGGTCCTGATCAGCCCGATCCGGTCCGCCAGTCGCGACGCGACCTCGTAGGAGCCGGCCTGGACCAGCGCGATGGCCGCCAGGGTCGGCCCCAGCAGCGTGATGCCCGCGCCGAAGCGCACGTGCAGCCAGTACGCGATCACGGCCTGGACCACGAACCCGCCGCCCAGCGAGTCGACCGCGAACAGGGCCGCCAGCCCGGCCAGGGGCCGGGCGCTGGCCCGGCTCAGCAGAGGTCCCGGGACCTGGCTCTCGACCTGCTTCGAGAGCCCGAGCGCCAGCGCTGCAGTGGCCAGGCCGAGGCCCGCGTAGAGCAGGAGCAGCGCTGCTG
>DATCNF010000344.1:0-21091 GCA_036565325.1 Candidatus Dormiibacterota bacterium
CCCCAACCCGCAGATCCACCTGCTGACCGCGGCCGGCGACGCTTTCCGGACGCCGCCGGGCAACGTCCACAGCGCGGTGCCAGTGCCCGGCCGCGCGCTCGTGCTCACCACGGACGAGCGCTACCCGGCGCCGGGCGGCGCCGGCTGCCCCTTCGGGACCGCGCACCTGGTCGACGTCTCCGACCCCGCCCACCCGCGCGCCACCGCGACCCTGGCCATCCCCGAGAACGACCCGGCCCGCTGCCCGGGCGCCGCGCCTGGAACCTGGACCAGCCACAACCCGACCCTGACCCAGGACCTGGCCCTGGTCAGCTGGTACAGCGGCGGCCTGCAGGTGTTCGACACCGCGGACGCCGCGCACCCGGCGGCCCTCACCGAGCTGAGGCCCAGCGGCGCGCAGGCCCGGGCCGGGGACCCGACCCTCGGCTCGACCGCGACCTTGACCTGGAGCTATCCGATCGTGCAGAACGGACTGGTGTACGTGGCCGACATCAACCAGGGCCTCCTCGTGCTGCGCTACCACGGCCCCCACGAGGAGGAGATCTCGGGCCTGGCCTTCGCCGAGGGCAACAGCAACCTGACCAGGTTGGCCCCGGCGCCCTCGCCGACACCCTCGCCGCCCGCCGCCTCGCCGACGCCGGTCCTGGTGCCGGACGCGCCGGCCCGGAAGCCCGCCCCTCCGTACGCGATCCTCCTGCTGCTGGCCGCGGCGCTGGTGGCCGGGGGCGCCCTGGTCGGGCTCCGGCGGAGGCGGCCCTAGGTGCGGCTGATCCCCAAACCGGGGTCCCCGCGAAATCGCAGATTTCGTGGGGTGGTGAAGGAGTGGGAGATCGCGGCCGGGCTGCGACTGCTTTCCCTGATCGAGGCCGTCTACGTGCGCACCGACGGCCGGATCGGCGCCCAGGTCGGGCCCATCCAGCTGCTCCTGCTGCGCACCAAAGGCCGGAAGACGGGCAAAGAGCGCACGGCGGCGCTGCTCTACGTCACCGACGCCGGGCGGCCGGCGATCATCGGGTCCAAGGGCGGCAGCGACACCCCGCCGGCCTGGGTGCTCAACCTCCAGGCCGACCCCGAGGCCGAGGTCCAGGTCGGCACCCTGCGCTGGCCGGTGCGTGCGCGCTTCACCAAGGGCGAGGAGCGGGCCCGGCTCTGGCGCAAGGCGCTGGCGGTCTGGCCGCCCTACCGCAGCTACGAGGAGCGCACGTCGCGCCGCATCCACGTGATCCTGCTGGAGCCGCGGCCGGGCCGGAAGTAGACTCCCACAACGATGGTCGAGCTGCCCGACCGCTACAACGCCGCCGCCGACCTCCTGGACGGCAACCTGGAGGCGGGCCGGGCGGGCAAGGTGGCCATCCGCACCCAGGCGGGTGACCGCACCTACGGCGAGGTGGCCGAAGAGGCCAACCGCTGGGGCAACGCGCTGCGCGAGCTGGGCGTGGAGATGGAGAACCGGGTCCTGATGTCGGTGCTCGACAGCCCCGAGTTCGCCAGCGCCTTCTTCGGGACCATCAAGAGCGGCGCCGTCCCGATCCCGGTCAACACCAACTTGAAGCCCCAGGACTACGCGTACTTCCTCAACGACTCGCGGGCCAAGGTGGCGCTGGTCAGCGCTCCCCTGGCCGACACCTTCCGGCAGATCCGCGGCGAGCTGCGCTTCCTCCAGCACCTGGTGGTGATCGGCGAGGCGGGGCCGGGCGAGCAGTCCTACTCCGAGCTGGTCGGCGCGGCGCGCGCGCAGCTGAGCCCGGCCGACACCAACCGCGACGACATGAGCTTCTGGCTGTACAGCTCCGGCACCACCGGTTTCCCCAAGGGCGCCGTGCACCTCCAGCACGACATGCGCTATTGCGTCGAGACCTACGCCAAGCAGGTGCTCGGGATCACCGGGGACGACGTCACCTTCAGCGTGGGCAAGCTCTACTTCGCCTACGGCCTCGGCAACTCGCTCTACTTCCCGTTCAGCGTCGGCGGCTCCACCGTGCACCTGGCCGGCCCGCCGGCGCCCGGCACCCTGCTGCCACTGGTGCGTCATTTCCGGCCCACGCTCTACTTCTCCGCACCCACCAGCTATGCGGCCATGCTGGCCGCGGATCCCGAGCTCTGGGAGCAGGCCGACTTCAGCTCGGTGCGCCTCTGCATCAGCGCCGGCGAGCCACTCAGCGGCTCAATCCTGGAACGCTGGAAGCAGCGCACCGGCATCGACATCCTGGACGGCATCGGGTCGACCGAGATCTGCCACATCTTCATCTCCAACCGCGTCGGCGACATCCGGCCCGACTCCACGGGCACCGTGGTGCCGGGTTACGAGGTCAATGTGGTCGACGAGCAGGGCATGCTGCTGCCCGACGGCGAGGTGGGCACCCTGCTGGTCAAGGGCGACTCCACCTGCGCCTACTACTGGAACCAGCACGAGCGCACCAAACGCACGCTGCTCGGCGAGTGGATCAGCACCGGCGACCAGTACATCCGGTCGCCCGACGGGCACCTCAGCTACCAGGGCCGCGCCGACGACATGATGAAGGTCGGCGGCATCTGGGTCAGCCCGACCGAGGTCGAGGCCACCATCAACCGCCACCCGGCGGTCCTCGAGTGCGCGGTGGTGGGCATCGTCGACGAGCAGCGCCTGATCCACCCCGAGGCCTACGTCGTCCTGCAGCCGGGCCGCACGGAAACCGTCGAGCTGGAGGTCGAGCTGCGCGAGCACGTGCGCACGCAGATCGCGCACTACAAGTGCCCGCGCGACTTCCGGTTCGTGGAGTCGCTGCCCAAGACCGCCACCGGCAAGATCCAGCGCTTCAAGCTCCGGCAGGCGCCGGCGGTGGAGACCGCTCCGGCCTGAACATCCCGCAGGCGCGGCTCCGCAACCAGCGGCTCGCCGGCCCGCCGTTCCGCAGCGCTCAGGAGGCGGTGCGGACGTTGGGAGCCGTGCAGTCACAGGATTACGCGGGCGCCAAATGGGCGCTGGCCCAGCGCCTGGGCGAGGCCACCGCCGCCGACCTGGACCGGGAGTTCAACGCGGGCAAGATCCTGCGCACCCACGTGCTGCGGCCGACCTGGCATTTCGTGACGCCCGAGGACATCCGCTGGCTGCTCGAGCTGACCGGCGCGCGCGTCAGCAGGCAGATGGCCGGCTACAACCGGCTGCAGGAGCTCGACGAGGCGGTCTTCGCGCGTAGCAACGCCGCGCTCGCCGGGGCTCTGAGGGGCGGCATCCACCTCACCCGCAAGGAGCTGGCCGGGGTGCTGCAGGACGCGGGCATCGCCACGCCCCACCTGCGGCTGACCTTTCTGGTGATGCGCGCGGAGCTCGAGGCTGTGATCTGCAGCGGGCCCCGGCGTGGCAAGCAGTTCACATACGCGCTCCTGGAGGAGCGGGCCCCGACCGCCAGGACGTTGACCCGGGAACAGGCCCTGGCCGAGCTGGTGCGCCGCTACTTCAGCAGCCACGGGCCGGCCCAGCCCAGGGACTTCGCCTGGTGGTCGGGGCTGACCATCGCCGACGGGCGCGCGGGCCTCGAGATGGCGGGCGGCGACCTGGTCAGGGAGGTGATCGGGGGCAAGGCGCACTGGCCGGCGCCGGGCTCGAAGCCGGCGCCGGGCGCCGTCGGGCCGGTCGTGCGCCTCCTGCCCAACTACGACGAGTACACGGTCGGCTATCGAGACCACGAGGCCATCCACGATCCTCGCCGGGTCCCGATCAACAGCATCCTCGCCAACGTCGTAGTGGTCGACGGCCAGGTCAGGGGCACGTGGCGGCGCGCGGTCGCCGGGGGCGAGGTGGTCGTCGAGGTCAGCCTTCCGGACCCTTTGCAGCCCGCCGAGCAGGAAGCCCTGGAGCGCGCCGCCGCGCGCTACGGCCGCTTCCTCGAGATGCCCGTACGCTTGCTGTCGTGAGTGTGAAGAAGGTCGCGGTCCTGCCCGGTGACGGCGCCGGCCGGGAGGTGGTGCCGGAGGCGATCAAGGTCCTGCGCGCCGCCGGCGTGGCCGAGCAGCTCGCATTCGAGGAGTTCGAGGTCGGGGCTGAGCCGGTGCTGCGGGGGGAGCCCGCGCTGTCGGACGCCGTCTTCGACCAGCTCCGGCAAGCGGACGCCATCCTCTTCGGCGCCATCGGGGACCCCCGCGTCCACGACGTCGGATACGCCGCCCAGGTGCTGCTGCGGCTGCGCTTCGAGCTCGACCTCTACGTCAACCTGCGACCGGCGCGTCTCTACGACGACCGGCTCTCACCGCTGCGCGACGAGGCGCGGCGGAAGGTCGACCTGGTGGTCGTGCGCGAGAACACCGAGGGCGTGTACGTCGGCATGGGCGGGCGGTTCAAGCGCGGCACCCCCGACGAGCTGGCGGTGCAGGAGGACGTCAACACCGCCAAGGGCGTGTCCCGCATTCTCGACTACGCCTTCACGCTGGCCCGGCGCGAGCTCTGCATGGTCGACAAGTCCAACGCCATGCAGCATGCGGGCGGCCTCTGGCAGGACCAGTTCAAGGCCGCGCGGGCGCGTCATCCCGACATCCAGGCGCGCCATCTCTACGTTGACGCGGCGGCCATGGAGCTGGTTCGCGACCCCACCCAGTTCGAGGTCGTGGTGACCGGCAACCTGTTCGGCGACATCCTCTCCGACCTCACCGCGCAGCTGATCGGCGGCATGGGCGTGGCGCCCTCCGGCAACCTCAACCCGGACACCGGCCAGGGCCTCTTCGAGCCCGTCCACGGGAGCGCCCCCAACCTGGCCGGCCAGGGCGTCGTCAACCCGGTGGGGGCGATTCTGAGCGGGTCTATGATGATCGAGCACCTCGGCTTCGCCGAGGCTGCGAAGAGGATTGAAAACGCGGTCGCAACGGCCCTTCGCCGCGGCGAGTGCACCCGCGACCTGGGCGGGTCGCTGAGCACCTCGGAAGCGGGCGACGCGGTCGTGCGCTACATGGGAGATTGACGTCAGTGGGGCGGCGAGAGATGCGGCGGCCAGGTGGTCCAGATGCAAGGAGGCGACGAGCATCGCAGGGAGCGCAGCTAAAGCTGCGTGACCGAGAAGCGCAGGAGCCGACGCCGCAGATGGGCCGCATGGGCGTCGCAGATCCGCCGATCCCACTGGCGGCGATCTCCCGAGGAGACTGACCGAGATGGGCATGACGATGAGCGAGAAGATCCTGGCCCGGGCGGCGGGCCGGGACTCTGTCCGGCCCGGCGACCTGATCCTGGGCAAGGTCGACTTCGCGATGGGCCACGACCTCACCATCCCGCCCGCCGGCAGGATCATGCGCGAGCAGATGGGCGCCCAGAAGGTCTGGGACGTGGATCGGATGGCGGTGGTCCAGGACCACTTCCAGCCCGCCAAGGACATCGCCAGCGCCGGCCTCGGCAAGATGACCCGCGAGTTCGCCCGCGAGATGGGTATCAAGTGGTACTTCGAGGTCGGGCAGGGGGGAATCTGCCACACCGTTCTGCCCGAGCGGGGGCTGGTGCTGCCCGGCGAGCTGGTGGTCGGCGCCGACTCCCACAGCTGCACCTACGGCGCGCTCAACAACTTCGCGACCGGCATCGGGTCCACCGACCTGGCCTGCGTGATGGCGCTGGGCGAGCTCTGGTTCCGGGTCCCGGAATCCCTGCGTTTCGTCTACCACAACCAGCTCGCGGAGTGGGTGGAGGCGAAGGACCTGATTCTGCACGTGATCGGCCAGATCGGGGTCGACGGCGCCCGCTCCAAGGCCATGGAGCACACCGGCGAGGCGATCGCGCACATCGACATGGAGGGCCGCCTGACGATGACCAACATGGCCATCGAGGCGGGCGCCAAGAACGGGATCGTCGGCTTCGACGAGACCACCCGCGAGTTCCTCGAGGGCCGCGCCCAACGGACCTACACCCCGGTCGCCTCCGACCCCGACGCGGAGTACGAGAAGACATTCGAGTTCGACGCCGCGGCGGTCCCGATCACGCTGGCCAAGCCGATGTCGCCCGACCACACCGCGTCCCTCGACGAGGTGGCCGGCGTCCGCCTGGACCAGGTCTTCATCGGGTCCTGCACCAACAGCAAGATCGGCGACCTGCGGCGCGCCGCCGCGGTCCTCAAGGGGCGCCACGTGGCGCCCTGGGTGCGCCTGATCATCACCCCCTCCTCGGCACAGGTGGCGCGCGAGGCCGAGCGGGAAGGGCTGATCGGCATCTTCATGGACGCCGGCGCGGGCTGGACGGTGGCCACCTGCGGCGCCTGCCTGGGCGGCCACATGGGCGTGGTGGGGGCGGGCGAGGTCTGCCTCTCGACCTCCAACCGCAACTTCCCGGGCCGCATGGGCGACCCCACGGCGCAGGTCTACCTCTCCAACCCGGTGGTGGCCGCGGCCTCGGCGGTGGCGGGCGAGATCATCCATCCCAAGGAGGTCATGGGGAGGGAGCTGGTGGCCGTATGACCGAGATCCTCCGCGGGCACGCCTGGACCTTCGGCGCCAACGTCGACACCGACCAGATCATCCCGGCCAAGTACGCGATCTACTCCCTGGACGAGAAGAAGCTGGGCGAGCACGTCATGGAGGGTGTGCCCGGGAACGACGGCGGCTGGTCTCAGAAGATCAGCGCCGGCGACATCCTGGTCGCCGGGCCCAACTTCGGCTGCGGTTCGTCGCGGGAGATCGCGCCGATTGCGATCCGCGGCTCCGGCATCAGCGTGGTGGTCGCCGACTCCTTCGCGCGCATCTTCTTTCGCAACTCGATCAACATCGGCTTCCCGATCCTGCAGTCGCCCCAGGCGGCGGAGGCGGTCAAGGAAGGTGACGAGCTGGAGATCGACCTCGACGCGGGCGTGATCCGCAACTTCACGCAGGGTGACGAGTACCGGTGCGACGCCTTCCCGGACTTCATGAACGAGCTGATCAAGATGGGGGGCCTGGTGCCCTGGGTGCGCAAGCAGCTGGAGGAGCGGCGCCAGAAGGCGCATGCCTGACGACGGTCCGGTCGAGCTCCAGGAACCTTTAGAAGAGCTCGCGCGCGATCCCTCGCGCTTTGCGCACGACCTGAAGTTCCCGCCCGCGGAGCGCATCAAGGTCTACGACGACACCCTGCGCGACGGCGAGCAGATGCCGGGCGTCGCCTTCAGCCCGCGGGTCAAGTACGAGCTCGCCAAGGAGTTGTCGGCGATCGGCGTCCACATCATGGACGTCGGCTTCCCCGCGGTCTCGGAGTCGGAGCGGGAAACGCTCAAGCTGATACTGGAGGGTCGCAAGCGGGGCGAGATCCGCGAGGACCTGGAGGTGCTCTGCATGATGCGGAGCACGCGCGGCGACATCGACGCCACCATGCAGGCGATCGACGTGCTGGGCTACCAGCGCGACGAGGTCACCTACTTCGTTTTCACGAGCGCCTCCGACCTCCACATCAAGTACAAGCTGGGCCGCTCGCTGCTGGCGCGCGAGGGCATCCCGGCCTCGGAGTGGCTGGAGCTGCCGCTCGACTTCTACCGCGACGCCAACCTGCGCATGATGTGCGAGGCCATCGCCTACGCCCGCGAGCAGGGTGCGACCGAGATCGAGTTCGGCGGCGAGGACGGCTCCCGCGCCGACCCCGACTACATCGCGCGCATCCACCGCGAGGGGATGGCTGCGGGCGGCACCCGGCCCTCGACCCCGGACACCGTCGGCTGCTACTCGCCCTACGCCGTGCGCGAGTACATCCCCAGGATCAAGGCCGCGGCGCCCGACGCGCCGCTGGTGGTGCACTTCCACAACGACCTCGGGATCGGCGCCTGGAACACGGTGGTGGCGCTGGGGAGCGGGGCGGAGGTGTTCACGACCTCGCTCAACGGCATCGGCGAGCGGACCGGCAACGCGCCCATGCACCAGGTGCTGCTGCAGCTCAAGTACCTGTTCGGGATCGACATCCCGGGGTTCCGCTACGAGCGCATGCGGGACCTGGCGCGCCGACTGGAGCGGTTCAGCGGGATCCCGGTGCAGCCGATGGAGCCCGGGATCGGCCTCAACGTGTTCCGCCACGAGTCGGGCATCCACACGGCCGGGATGCTGATCCACCCCGCCATCTACCAGTTCATCCCACCCGGCGACCTGGGCGCCGAGATCGAGTACGTCTACGGCAAGCACTCCGGTGCGCTGGTGATCGAGCACGCGCTGCGCGAGGCCGGCGTGCGCTACGACGGCGAGCTGGTGGGCAAGGTCATGAACGAGGTCAAACGCGTGCGCGAGGAGCGCGCCGAGCGCTCCGACTTCGCCGATTTCCAGGCGCGCTACTACCGCCACCTGGAGGGTCTCGGTGTTTCGGCCGAGGAGGTCGTCGAGCTGGCCGCCGCCCTCAGCGGCGAGTCGGAAGGGTTCTAATGAGTGACATGAGCGCGGACGCGGCCACGCCGCCCGCCAACGTCTACGAGGGCAACGGCCAGCTCAGCGTGGCCGTGCCGATCCCGGGCGCGCACGGAGACCACACCGAGATCGTCGTCACCCCCGACCGGCTGCGGGTTACGGCCGAGAACAAATACCCGCAGGACGAGCAGCACTACCACCGGCGCGACTGGACGGTGGGCACCTGGCGCCTCGACCTCGAGCTGCCGCGCCGGGTGGATCCGCAGCGGGCGAAGGCCACGCTCCACTACGGCGTGCTGATGGTGATGGCGCCGATCAGCGACCAGGGGTCGGGCGAGTCGAGACCGAGAATCATCTAGAGCAGTACCTGCGCATCCATCGCTGGATGTGCACGGCCAAGGCGCTGGACGACCGCATGCACATGCTGGTGCGCCAGGGGCGGGCGCCGTTCGTGGGCTCGGCGCGGGGGCACGAGGGCATCCAGGTCGCCTCCACCGCGGCGCTGGACGGTCCCCACGACTGGCTGGTGCCGCACTACCGCGGGCTGGGCAATGCGGTCGCCCGGGGCCTGACGCCGCGGGAGTGGATGCTGGCCGTGTTCGCCAAGGCCGGCGATGTGATGACCGGCGGCCGCAACATCCCGGGCGGGTGCTTCGGCTCGTCGCCGCTGCGGATCGCCCCGGTGTCCCAGGTGGTCGCCGCCTGGATCCCCAAGGCCGCAGGTATCGCCTATGCGGCCAAGATGCGCGGCGATGGTGGCGTCGTGCTGTGCACCTTCGGTGACGGCTCGACTTCCAAGGGCGATTTCCACGAGGCGCTGAACTTCGCCGGCATCCACCGCCTGCCCGTGGTCTTCGTCTGCGAGAACAACGGGTACGCGATCTCGGTGCCGCTGCGCCTGCAGAGCGGCAACCCCGACCTCTCCGCCAAGGCCGCGGGGTACGGGATGCCCGGCGTGGTAGTCGACGGGACCGACGTGCCCGCCTGCTATACGGTGTGTCGGGAGGCGGTGGCGCGTGCGCGCGCGGGCTCCGGGGCCACGCTCATCGAAGCCCGGATCTGGCGCATCAACGCGCACACCTCGGAGGACAACCAGGCCAAGTACCGCACGCTCGAAGAGGTCGAGGCGGCGGCCGGGCACGACCCGCTGGTGCGCTTCGAGAGCTGGCTGGCGGCGCGGGGCTGGTTATCCCCCGAGCAGGCGAGCGTGGTGCGCGCGGAGTGCGATGGCCAGGCGGCCGAGGCGGCGGACTGGGCCGAGGCCCAGCCCGACCCTCGACCCGAGGACCTGGCGAACCACGTCCTGGCGCCGGCCTGAGCCGCTAGCGGCCGGTCAGGCGCAGGAGCAGTGCCGTGCCCTCCCAGAACACGTAGAGGGGCACGAACAGGAACAGGGGCGTGATGGGATCGGCGCCCGGGGTCCCGAGCGCGGCCAGCAGCCCCAGCCCGACCATCCAGTAGAGGCGGTGGGAATAGAGCCAGCTCGAGCTGATGATGCGCAGGCGGCCGAGCGTGTAGAGGACGACCGGGAGCTCGAAGAGCAGCCCGAAGCCGATGATGAGCACGAGCACGAAGCTCACGTACTCGTCCACCAGCGGCAGGTAGTGGAGGTTGTCAGGCGCGAAGCCCGACAGCACGCGGATGAACACGGGCAGCATCGCGAGCGCGAAGCCGACCCCGATGCCGAAGAAGACGATGCTGGCCAGCAACAGCGGCAGCGCCAGCCGCCGCTCGTGCCGGTGCAGCGCCGGGCTCACGAACCACCAGACCTGCTGGAAGATCACCGGCGAGGCCAGGATGAAGCCCAGGTAGATCGAGATCTTGAGGGCCAGCGCAAAGGCGCCCGTGGGCGTGGGGTAGAAGGCGCTGCTGATGCCGCCCTGGTGCACCAGGAGCTGGAGCACATGCGGCCAGAAGAAGAACCCGACGACGGTGGCCGGGGCCCAGGCGGCGGTCACGATGATCAACACCCGGCGGAGGTCGCGGAGGTGCTCGAGGACGCTCATGCCCCGCTGCACCTCCGCGCGGGCGACGGGGGCGGAGCCCCCGTGCCGGTGCAGGATTCCTTCCAGGGCCATCAGACCTAGGCCACCCGCTCGTTGGCCGCGACGGCGGCCGGCGCGGGCGCGGTCGAGGACGCCGCGGCCGGTGCCACGGGCTCGTCTTGGTTGCGGTTCATCTCATCCTTGAGATCGGTTGTCGCCTTGCGGAATTCGCGCAGGCTGCGGCCTACCGCGCTGCCCAGCTCGGGCAGCTTGCTGGGGCCGAAGATGACCAGGACCGCGAGCAGGATCAGGACCAGCCAGATGTGGCCCCCGTTGATGAATGGCATGTCAAAACCTCAGTTCTTTCAGTTGGTGGACGTGGACGCCTCGACCACCAGCCGTTCGGAGTAGACCCCGTGGGCGGGATCCCAGGGACCGGAGCAGGTGATGAGGGTGAGCCGGGCGGGACCATCCGTCGAGAACAGCCCGGGCGGGCGTGATCGGTAGCCGGTGCTGGAGAGGCCGGTCACCGCAAAGTGAGCCTGGGTGCCGTCGGCCAGCGCGATCGTGATCTGGTCGCCGGGGCGGGACTGCGCCAGCCGTGCGAAGACCGCGGGTGCTCCGGTCTGGGTGTCGAGGTGGCCGTCGAGCACGGCGTCACCGGGCTTGCCGGGGGCGCTCCCCTGCGCGTACCAGCCGGTCGCGTCGGTTTGCGTCGGGGTGGCCATGTCAAGGTCGGCGGTCACGCCCACCGGCTCGACGGCCGCGTCGACGCCGAGGTTGGGGATCAGGATCCGAATCGGAGCCGGCACCGCGGGCCGCGGGGTGGCCGGGTTGTACTGGTCGGGCGCCGGTCTCACGACGAGCTTCGCAGCCGAAGCCCGCTTCACCGACGCCGGGTGGTGGAGGACGGAGGTGGCCATCGCCACCCCCGACCCTCCGAGGAGAGCCGCGCCGGCCACGATCATGACCAGGCGGCGGCCGGTCCAGGACTGGAAGCTCACGGCGGTTACGCCTGCTCCTGGCGCGCACCGCGGCGGCGCAGGCCGGCGAGCAGCAGCCCGGCGCCCGCGAGGACGCCGAGGCCGGCGGGAACCAGGGTGGTCCCGTCATTGGTCGAGCTGTGGGGGGCGAAGCCGGTGTTCGGCATGCCGCCCAAGAACGGCATCACTGCCCCCAGGACATCGGCCTTGGCCTTGGGGGTTTCCGTGGCACCCATGTAGATGCCGCCCTCCGGCGCCAGGCCGGCCAGGTAGCCGATGGCCGCCGCGTGGCGAGCCTCGACCCCGAAGATGCCGGCCGCGGCCTGCAGGACGTCCTTGTTCTGGATGCTGCCCGCAGCGCCCAGGTAGGCGCCGACACCGGTCTCCTCGAAGGTCTTGGCAGCCTTGATGTAGCTGTCGCGGGAGGCGAAGGTGCCGGTCGGGAAGGTCACCGTGGGCTTGGCCACGGGCGTGCCGCCGAGCTTGGCGACGGTTTCGGAGATGGCCTTCACATGGGCCTCCTCGTCGGTCTGGATGAGGGAGAACACGTCCTTGTCGGCGGAGTCCGTGAGGACGCCGGACGCGTTGCCCTGCTGGTAGAAGGTGGCCTCGAGGTACTCGAGGGTCAGCGCGTAGTTGAGGACGTCGACGTCGGTCGCGAAGTCCGCCGTGGCCCAGGCACGGGTGGTGCCCAGCAGCTGCAAGGCGGCCTCGCCGGAGATCACGGCTCCGGTTCCGATCGCGCTCCGGGCGATGAAGCCGCGGCGCGTCCAGTTGGTGTTTTTCATGAACATGGTTACGACCCTAGGAACGGCTTGATGGCCGTCACGATCTCGTCCATCGAGGCGTGCGCCTCGACCGGGGCAGGAACCGGCTTCTGCTTGTTGATGAGGTTGAGGACCGACGCGTGCCGGGACTCGACGCCCGCGATGCTGGCCGCGGCGCCGAGGATCGCGGGGTCCGTGATGAGGGGGACCTGGCCGTGGTAGGCCTTGACACCGGTCTCCTCGAAGGTGGACGCGGTCTTGAGGAACATGGCCTTGTCGGTGAAGGTCCCAGCCGGGTACTTGAAGGTCGGCTTGGCCGCCGGCGTGGCGCCCAGCTTCTGCAGGGTCGCGGTGATGGCCTGCACGTGCGCGGCCTCGTGCTGCGCGATCGGCATCAGGTACTTGGCGTCGTCGCCCAGGATGTTGGCCTGGAGGCCCTGGGCGTAGAAGTCGGCCTCGAGGTATTCGAGGGTCAGCGCGTAGTTGAGGATGCCGACATCGCCGGCTCCGAAGGACGAAGGGGCCGCCGAGGGGCTGGCCGAGGGGCTTGGAGTGGTGGCCGCGAAGGCGCTGCCGGCGCCACCGACCAGGGCTCCGCCCACGCCGACCAGGGCGGCGTACTTGAGGAAGGAACGGCGATCGCTGTCTTTGGCGAAGTCGATCGTCACTCCCTCACGGGGGGTTTCTGACTGCACTGCGGAAAATCTCCTTGGGTACCGGACTGACAGTTATTGAGTGGACGTCCACATGTGATTACGTGTCAGTTGCGCTATCAGGCACCCGGTGTCGCAGAAATCCTCCAGGTGGAGGATGCCGAGGCGTCCCTCAGGCGGTGTCGCGGACCGCGTCGAGGATGCGCACGTACGCGCCGTCCAGCACCTCGCAGGTCTGGAACTGGGCCGCCACGCCGGCGGGCAGCGTGAGGCCGCCGCCGTTGCGGGCGATCACGCGCGTGTCCACGATCCGGAAGCGCAGGGCGTGGCCGCCGGCGTCGTGGTAGGTGATGCGGTCGCCTGGCGCCATGTGCATCAGGGGCGTGAAGACCCCGGGGTTGTGGCCGAGGAAGTAGTAGCGGCCGGCAAAGCAGGGATCCAGCTCGGCCGCATAGCGCGGCACGGCGCTGGCGCCGCTGCAGTCCGTATACGACCCCACCTGGACGCGCAGGCTGCCGTCCGCGCTCTCGAGCAGGTTGCGGGGCCCGCTCGGGGCCGGCCAGGTGGACGCCTCGTAGGCCAACTTGGGCTCCGGAACCGGGATCGCCACCGTGCGCGCGGCCGCCGGGGCGGGGCTGTGCGCCGGGCTGGGGATCAACGTCACCCCCAGGCTCATCAAGAGCGCCGCGCCGAGTGCCGGCGCCAGGATCCGGATGGGCTTGCGAATCACAGGCACGCTAGGGCTCAGCGGCCTGCGAACCCGTACCGGGATGTGTGCTTTTGTGGGCAAGCGGGGACCGTCCGCGGACGCGCCGTGTGTCCAGGCCGCGTCCGCCTGCGTAGTCAAGAGGGTGGCGGCAGCGACGTGAGCGAGGCATTTCCGGCATTGGCGGACCTGCTCGGGGCGTCCGACGAGCCTGACCCGGTCCTGCTCCTGGGATCGGTGCTGGGATCGCTTCCGATCTACGTGCTGCTGACCGACAGGTCGCCCGACCTCCGGGTCAAGTACGGCAGCCGGCGCGTGCTGGATTCGGTGGCCGGCGACCGGCGGATCGCCGAGCGCCCGCTGGCGGACGTCCTGCCGCGGCTGGCCGGCAGCGGGGTGCTCGAGCTCCTGCGCGAGATCGCCGCCAGCGGCCAGGCGCGTCACTTCGAGCGTTTCGCCTACCCCGGTCCCCGGGGTGCCGGCGCCTGGGACGGCGCGATCCGCCCGCTGCGCGACGCGGCGGGCGGCCCCGGCTACCTGTTGGTCGTGGCCGTCGAGTCCCCCGATCCCCGGGGTCGCCTGAGCACCCGCGAGCTGGAGGTGGCGGCACTGGTCGCGGCAGGCCTCACCAATGAGGCCATCGCCGACCGGCTCTTCGTCGGCCGGAGCACGGTGGCGACGCACGTCCGCCACATCCTGGACAAGCTGGGCTTTCGCTCACGCTCCCAGGTCGGCGCGTGGCTGGAGGGCAACCGGACCCACGACGGCGGCGCCGCGAGCCCGATCCGTCCTGACTGCGTCATCAGGTCGCTGAGCTAGTTGGCGGCTGCTGTTCTCTCCGAGCCTGAGAGGTCGGGATCGAAACGCAACGAGTAACCGATCCCGTTCTCGTTGACGAGGGCGGCCGGCACCTCCAGGGCCGCCAGCTTCTTGCGGAGCTGAGCTATATAGGTGCGGACCTGCGCTTCGGCCGGTGGTTGCCGCCCCAGGCGCGCCAGAGCAGCTCCTTGGCGGCCAGGGACCTGCCGTTTTGCGAGATCAGGGCCGCGATCAGCTGCGATTCTCGACGGCTGAGCCGCACCGAGCGCTCCCCGAACTGCACCCGTCGCCCTTCCGGGTCATAGTCGAGCCCGACCAGCCGGCGGACCTTGTCCTGCCAGAAGTCCAGGCGATGCTGCAGGGCCACCAGCTCGCCTCTCAGCTGCAGGATGGCGTTGTCGCTGTCCATGCGCGCGCGCGACCTGGGAACCCCCGAGACCCGCTTTTCGGCCCGCGCCAGCACCTGGCTCTTGAACAGCACGAGCTCGCTGTAGATCTTGGCCAGGCGGCTGGCATCCTCGACGCTGACCTCGTCCGCGCCCCCGCCTTCGATCGCCAGCGTGGTTCCGGCCACCATCCTCTCCGCGGCATCGCGGATGACCAGGTTGGCGAGCACCCCGTCGACAGCCACAGGCAGCTGGAGGGCCTCGTCCAGCGTCTGGCCGGCAGGCACGTGGTGGAAGTTGCGGCACAGGCGGCCGTTGATCAGCACCCAGGGATGAGTCAGGAGAACCTGGCGGAGCACGCTGGCATCGAAGCGCCGGCGGTCGTACTGGCAGAGCGATACCGCAGGCTGCGCCTCGAAGAATTCGCTGCAGAGCGCCTCGTACTCGATCAAGAGCTGGGCTCCGGGATGGCGGCCGAGCGCCCACGACATCTCGCCCGCCACGAAGAGCCCCTCGAGTCCTCTCTCCACCGCCAGGACCACAGTGGCTTGGAGCTTGGCGATCATGGCCCGGGGGTCGAACCGGCCGTCCGCGATGAATGCGCTCGTGGTCTCCCCGATCTCGAGGTGTCCCTTGGCGACGGCCGAGGGAGCGTCGATACCGCTCGCGGCCAGCGCGTCCATCAACCCCTGCTCGTCGTCGTCGTGAACGTAGAGGCAGAGGTGGCCGCGTTGGAGCCCTTCCCGAACGAACGCGCCCGTCGCCGCCACATTGTCACCCGGCCCGTCATAGATCAGTGCGATGTGGCGGTGCATGCCGAAGACCGGCGCCGGCGTCGTCCCCTCAGGGACCAATATCGACGGTCCCTCAGCCATCACTCCCGAGCCTCAACCAATTGCGCTTTCTTTGCACCGAGGGTCCTAGCGTGGTGACATCGCCACTAGCACATCATATGAAAGATGCGGAGGCGCAACCGAAAATTCGGTGCCCTCCGCCCTCAATGTCCTGGACGGCCTCGTCGCGGGGGACGAAGGCGCGCTGGCCTCCGCCTACGACCTTTATGCCGGCCGTGTCTTCCGACTCGCGCTCAGCATCGTGCGCGACGCCTCCCGCGCCGAAGAGGTGACCCAAGACGTCTTCGTCGCTGCCTGGCGGCACCGCTCCGAGTTCGACCGGAATCGCGGCTCAGTGAGCGCTTGGTTGCTCGCCACCGCCCGCAACCGCGCCATCGACCTCACACGCGCCCATTGGCGGCGGCAGCGCCTGGAGTGCGCAATCCCGCTCCACGCCAGGGCGCTCCAGGACGTCGAGGAGACCGTGCTCACGGGCCTCCAGCAGCGAGCCGTGGCGATCGCCGTGGCCGCCCTGCCGGATGACCAAAGGCACGTTATCGAGCGGTCGTACTTCGGCGACCAGAGTGCGCTGCAGATCGCCGCCGCCACCGGTATTCCGATCAGCACCGTCAAGGGCCGGATCCGGCTGGGCCGGCACCGGCTGGCGCGGGATGCCGCGCTGCAGTCGGCGATTCGACTTGGCGTCGCCTAAACGGCGGCCGCCTGGCCGGACTCGAGGGGCCCCGGCAGGTCGCGCATTCGCCGCAGTGGTGAGGGCAACAGGAAAAGCACACCGCCCATGGCCGCGATGGTCACGATGAAGAGCGTCTGGCGCACGCCGATCGCGCTGGCCACCACCCCGCCCAGCACCGACCCGATGGGGCGCACCCCGTAATTGACCACCGTGTAGGCGCCCGAGACCCGCGAGCGCAGCCTGTTGGGGATGAGCGCGGCGAAGATCGCGCCCACGTTGATGTCGAGGACCATCACCCCGAAGCCGGCGCCGAACCCGGCCGCCAGCAGCATGGCCATGATCAGCGCCTGGGGCCCGCCGGCCAGCGGTGTCAGGACCAAGGGCGCCGTGAAGATCACGCAGCCGGCCAGGTAGGCAGGCCCGACGCCGATCCGCCGGCCCAGGCGGCCGGCCACCACCGAGCCCACCAGGCCGCCTATCGAGCCGATGCCCAGGATCACACCCAGCAGACCGGCAGAGATGTGCAGGTAGCGGACGAGGTAGAGGATCGCCAGCGCCGAATAGCTGAGCTGGAAGAGGTTGATGGTGGCGGTGGCGGCCAGTGAGGACCGCATGGTCGGCGTCCCGAGGATGAAGCGCATCCCCGACATGAAATGGCCCGGCTGCGGCCTGGCGGCGGGCGGCTCCGCGGGCCGGATACGCCCCAGCGTGAGTGCGGAGAAGAGAAACGACGCGGCGTCGACGACCAGGGCGATCGGGCCCGAGAAGGCCTGGACCAGGAAACCGGCCACCGCAGGGCCTCCGACGAAGGAGAAGGCGCGACTGCCGGCGAGCAGCGACTGTCCGGAGACATAGTCCTCGCGGCGCACCATGGAGACGAAGAGCGTGGCGCTGGAGACGTTGAAGAACACGCTCAGCATGCCGTTCAGGAAGATGACGGCAAAGACCTGGATCAAGGTCAGCTGATGCAGCGCCGCGGCCGCGGGCACGGTCAGCAGCAACGCCGCCCGGCCCAGGTCGGCGCCGATCATGACCAGCCGCCGGTGACCGTGGCGGTCGACCAGGGCGCCGGCCTGCAGCGCGAAAAGCAGGTAGGGCAGCCAGGCGGCGGCCACCAGGTAGCCCATGTCGGCCGGCGTGGCGTGCAGGAACAGGACGGCCACGAGCGGCAGCGCCACGGTCGTGATCTGGTCGCCGAACAGGGAGACGCTCTGGCCGACCCAGTACCAGCGGAAGGCGCCCGCGCGCCGCAGCAGGCTCGGGATCACAGCGCCCTGAAGGTGCGGCTGGAGGCGCAGGCCAGGCCGGTGAGGACCAGGATGGCGCCGCCGCCCGCGAACATCACCGCCGGCTGCAGCTGCGAGAGCAGCCCGGCTGCCGCGTACGACAGAGGTCCCAGCCCAAAGGCCGCCAGCATCAGCAGCGCGGCGACCCGGCCCAACATGGCCGGCTCCACATGCCGCTGCATCCAGGACGAGCCGAAGGTGTTGGCGAAGCCGATCACCAGGCCCATCAGCACGCCGCAGGCGACCACCGCCG
The DNA here is from genome assembly GCA_036565325.1 of Candidatus Dormiibacterota bacterium. Lineage (GTDB taxonomy): Bacteria > Chloroflexota > Dormibacteria > Dormibacterales > Dormibacteraceae > CF-28. Next base: position 17,667 of record DATCNF010000344.1, read on the forward strand.
CGAGGTTGGGCAGCACGCCGAACAGGGCCATACCGGCGCCCAGCCAGAGGCAGACGGCGATCGTCGCCCGGCCGCGCCTGGGTTGGCGGGGCAGGACTCCGGTCACGATCGCGCCCAGGACCGCGCCCGCGCCGAAGCCGCCCAGCGTCCAGCCCAGGGCGGCCGGGCCGCCCAGGCGCTCGCGGGCGAGGATGGCCAGGCCGACCGTGAAGGGGCCGGCGAACGCGAAGTTCATGGCTGTGGTGGCGGCGAACAGCGTCCGCAGCGGGATCGAGCCCCAGACGTAGGCCAGACCCTCGCGGACGCTGCCCATGAAGGCGGCGAATCCTGGCCGCCCGCGCATCGGAGCGGCGCCGCCCCGGATCATCAGCAGCGTGGCGGCGGTGAGCGCGAAGCAGGCGGCGTCGACCGCGATGGCCGCGCCCGAGCCATAAGCCGCCACGGTCAGGCCCGCCAGGGCGGGGCCGACGACGTTGGATCCCTGCTTGCTGACCTGAATCGCGGCGTTGCCCGCCTCCAGGAGCTCGCCATCGACCAGCTGGGGCAGGATCGATTGGCTGGAAGGAAGGAAGAAGGCGGACACCGAGCCCAGCAGAAAGGCGGCCACATAGACGTGCCAGAGGGCGGCGGCGTGGGTCAGCACCAGCGCCGCCAGAGCCGCCGCCACCAGGGTCCGGCCGGCCGCCGAGACGATCATCGTCCGGCGCGCGGAGAGGTGGTCGCTGACCGCGCCGCCGACCAGCATGAACAGCACCCGCGGGATGCCCTGGACGGCGAGCACGGCGCCCAGGGCGACGCCGGACCCGGTCAGCTGGAGGACCAGCCAGGCCAGCGCGATGTAGCTGAACATGTCCCCGAGCAGGCTCAGCGAGAGCGCCGACCAGAACGCCATGAAGTCGCGCGAGCCGGCCAGGCCGCGGTAGCGCGACCAGCCGGAGCGGGTGGGGATCGGGCCCGCCATGTCATCTGCCCCCACCCCGACCCTCCCCGCGGGGGACGGGGACTGCTCTCTCATGAGAGCCTCGTCAGAGCCTCGTCGACGTCGATCTCGCCGCGCGCCACCTGCTCCATGAGCTCGACGCGGCTGGGCGGCGCCGCCTTGGGCGGTTCCAACCCGAGCTTGGCGAGCAGCGCATCGAAGCGGGCGCGCGCCGTCGGATAGGAGACCGCGAGGTGGCGCTCGAGGTCCTTCATGTTGCCGCGGGAGGCCAGGAAGACCCGCAGGACGTCGCGGTCCTCCGCGCCCAGCGCGCAGAACTCGCAGGACTCGAAGTTCCCGGAGAGCTCGGTCTCACAGGACGGGCAGGAGAGCCGGGTGAGGGCGAGCTTGTCGCCGCAGACCGGGCACGACCGAGGCGGGGTGCGCTGGGGTCGGGAGGCGGTCATTGATCCTCCGTGATTCGGACCGAGCCCATGGTCGCGTCCACCTCGAGGGTGGCCTCGCCGGAGCCGATCACCAGCTCCTCGGCGCCGCCGCCGATGGAGACGGTGTCGATGTCGCCCATGCTCACCTTGCCCAGCGTGGAGCGAGCCCGGATCCGGACGCTGGAGCCGCGCTCCAGGTTCAAGCGGACGCTGCCGGCCTCGCAGTTCACGCGCGAGAGCCCATGGTCGAGCACGCCCGAGCCGCGCAGCGAGCCGGCTTGCACCGAGATGTCGAGCGGGCCGCGAAAGCCGTCGATCGTGATGGAGCCGGCCTGCGCCGACGCCTTGATGGGGCCGTGCACGTCGCGGATCCGGGCGCTGCCCGCCTGCGATTCCAGCTCCAGCGCCAGGTCAGGGTTCATGCGGACGCGCACCGCGCCCATCTCCGGGCCGCCGATGCTGAGGTGCGAGCGGTGGCCGGTGCGGATGCGAATTCCGCCCTTGCGGTAGCTGAACGAGCTTCCGGAGTCGTTGTCCTCCGCGTCCTCGATCGCGGAGCGGATGACCAGCGTGTCGCCCTCCCGCCGTGCGACGTGGGGGCCCTCGGCCACCGCTTCCCGGACCTGGGGGTCGCCGACGATCTCGGCGGTGCCGAGGGTCCTGACCACGCGCACGGCGCGCAGCGTGCTGGGCTCCGGGGGCGGCCCGACCGGGGTGGCGCGGCCTTCCATCGTTGGCGGGGGAAGCGCGGCAGTCGCCGGCCCCGCCGGCAGCGCGGCCACCTCTTCGAGGCGACTGGCGCCCTCCTCGGGCGTCAGCTCGCCGCGGGCGACGGCTGCCAGTATGTCGCGTCTGGGGTCGTTCATGGACCAATTAGAAACGCCGACTTGCCAATTTGTCAAGGCGTCTTGCCAATTGGATTCAGGGTAGAGTGGTGCCACATGCGGGTCGGCGTGGTCGCGGACACCCACTACGCGGAGTTCCTGGACGAGCTGCCGGCGGCAGTCTTCGAGCGCCTGGCAGGGTGTGAGCTGATCCTGCACGCCGGCGACGTCGGCGGGCCCGAAGCTCTCGAGCAGCTGCGCCGGCTGGCGCCGGTGCAGGCGGTCCGCGGCGACCACGACCCGGACCTGCAGGATCTGCCGCGTGAGCGCGTGCTCGAGATCGAGGGCCGGAGGGTGGCACTCATCCACGGCAACCGCACGCGCCTGATCGAGGAGCCGGTGACGCTGCTGGGAACCCTCAGCCTCGGCCTGTTCTGGCCGCAGGTCGGCCTCCATGGCTGGCTGCGCCGGCGCTTCCCGGAGGCCGACGCCATCGTCTACGGCCACACCCACACCCCGATCGTCGACCGCGCCGGCCAGCAGCTGGTCTTCAACCCCGGCGCCGTCTACCAGACCGACCGGGCTGCGGCGTTGCGCCGCCTGCGCCGCGGCCCGGGGTGGTTCGAGTGGAGCTGGCTGCAGGTCATCCGCCACCGGCGCCGGGTGCCGGCGCCCTCGGTGGGTGTGCTGGAGATCGACGAGCACGGCGTCCGGGCGGAAGTCCTTCCGCTGGGTTAAGCAACCCTCGAACGAGGTAAAAACTCACCCGATGCCTAAGACGTCGGACTACTACGCCCTGCTCGGGGTATCGCGGACCGCGACCAAGAAGGAGATCCAGTCCGCTTTCCGCAAGCTCGCGCGCCAGTACCACCCGGACGCCCGGCCTGGCGACAAGGATGCGGAGAAGCGATTCAAGGAGATCTCGCAGGCCCACGAGGTGCTGAGCAATCCCGAAAAGCGCAAGCTCTACGACTCTTACGGCAGTGACTGGCAGGCCGCCCAGGCCGCCGGCGCTCGGGGCCCCGCCGGCGGCGGCCCGCGCGTGGAGTACCAGTCGATCGACCCCGAGGAGCTCAACCGCATCTTCGGCGGCGACGGGCGCGGCGAGGCCTTCGGCGATCTCTTCGGCTCCCTCTTCGGCGCCCGCAGTGGGGCTCGCGCACCCCGCCGCCAGGTCGAGGCCGAAGGCGTGGTGCAGGTCAGCCTGCGCGAGGCTTTCGCCGGCACCACGCGCCA
>DATCNF010000345.1:0-1599 GCA_036565325.1 Candidatus Dormiibacterota bacterium
CTTCCCCACCCGGCGCCGCTGCGCGGCACCGACCTCCCCGCTGGGGAGGTGGTCCCCCAGCCAGACCCCCTCCCCCACGGGGAGGGTTGGGGTGGGGGACGAAATGGAAGAGGCCTTTACGCTTCCCCACCCGGCGCCGCTGCGCGGCACCGACCTCCCCGCTGGGGAGGTGGTCCCGGCTCTACGCGGTCTCTAGTCTCCGGAAGCCCTCCGCGTATTCGTAGCCTGCCTTCTTGCCGATCGTGCTGGCGCGGTCGCGGATCCATTTGCCGGGGCTGTCGGGCTCCAGGCCTGGCTTCTGGAACTGGCTGGCGTGGCACATGATGGCCTCGATCTTCAGCTCCAGCAGCTCGGGTGTGACCTCGACGTAGTGGTCGGCCTCGGTGTAGCCGGGGAGCCAGACCTCGCGCACCTTGTGCGGCTCCAGGCCCTCCGACAGCAGCTCGCGATAGGCGCGCGGGTTGCGGGCATCGGGATAGACCGCGGACAGGGTGGCCTCGCCCACCGCCAGGTGGTCGGGGTGGAAGCCGCCGATGCCCTGGGTCACCAGCACCCGCACCGGGGCATGGGTGAGGACCAGGTCCGGCCGGCGGCGCCGGATGTCGGCGGTGATGGCCCGCCGGAGCTCCACGTTGGGCTCACAGGAGCCGTCGCGGAACCCGAGGAACGTGATGTCCTTCACCCCCAGCTTGGCCGCCGCGCAGCGCTGCTCCTGGTAGCGGGTGGCGGTCAGCTCCTCGTCGGGGACGTGGGGGTCCTCCCCACCCTGCGAGCCGTCCGTGACGATGCAGTAGAAGACCTCGGCGCCCTTGCGGGCGAAGGTGGCGACGGTGGCGCCGAAGCCGAACTCGGGGTCGTCGGGGTGGGCGACCACCACCAGCACGCGCTCGATCGGCGGTGCTTCCTTCTTCTCCTCAGCCACGCCGACCCAGCGTAAACCAGACCGTGGCGCCGCCGCCCGGGCGCTCCGAGGCCCCCGCCTCGCCGCCCATGGCGCGGGCCAGCCCGCGCACCAGGTAGAGGCCGAGCCCGAGCCCGGACCCTTCGCCAGCCCGCCCGAAGCGCTCGAACGCGGCCTCGCGCTCGGCCGCCGGGATGCCCGGCCCGCGGTCCTGCACCTCGATCCGGACCAGGCGCGCCTTGCCCTCGACCGAGACCTCGATCGGGGACCCCGCCGGCGAGTAGCGCGCCGCGTTGGAGAGCAGCGCCCGCAGGGCCCGGACGGCCCGGCTGCGGTCGGCGGCCACCACCAGGCCCGGGGCGGCGCCGAGGACTGTCACCGCGTGTTCGCCCAGCTTCCGGCGCTCGACCTCGAGCGCGGAGGACACGACTTCGGCGACCTCGATCGGCTCCATGAAGAGCCCGAGGTCGTGGGACTCGAGGTGGACCATTACCAGCAGGTCCTCGATCAGGTCGGACATGTCCTCGACGTTGACGTCGATCATGCGCAGCATCTCGAGCGCCCGGTCGGGCGGCATGCGGCCCTCCGTGTCGAGCAGCAGGGTAGCGGCGCCGCGGATCACGGTGAGCGGGCGCCGCAGCTCGTGGCCGATCACGGACATCAGCTCCAGGTAGGGACTGCCGGCCTCGCTCACATCC
>DATCNF010000346.1:0-2858 GCA_036565325.1 Candidatus Dormiibacterota bacterium
GACCCCGGGCGGCCGCCGTCCAGGCCCGCACCCGGGAAGCGCGTGCGCTCGATGAGGGTCGAGACGCCCCAGTAGCCGTCGCCGCGGTAGCCCACCGCCGCGGCCTGCGCCAGCCCGCCGCGGTGGCGCCCGGCGCCGCCCGAGTCCGCCACCAGCTCCTTGCGATGCATGACCAGGGGCGCCCAGGTCTCGAAGACCTCGGCCGGGACCCCGGCCACGCCCGACGGATAGCCGTTGGTCTGGAGGCCGTCCTTGCCGGCCCGGGCGCCGGCGCCCCCGGACTGGAAGAGCGAGAAGGTGAAGAGGCGGTGCGATCCGGGCCAGGTCCCGCGCCAGACGGTCAGCCAGAGGGCGTCGGCGCCGCCGGCCATGAGCCGGCCCGGCATGGCCTGGACGAGGGCGGCGTAGACGGTGGCCGGGATCATGTGGCCCAGCAGGTGGCGGGCCGCCACCGCCGCCGGCTCCCGGCAGTTGAAGATGCAGCCTTCGGGAGCGGTCACGCGCACGGGCCGGAAGGCGCCCTCGTTGTGGGGCACCTCGGGGTTGACGGCGGCCTTCATGGCAAACGACGCATACGCGTGCGTGTAGTTGAGGACCACGTTGAGGCCGTTGGCCATCTGCTCCGAGGAGCCGGTGAAGTCGATGGTCGCGTGGTCGCGCTCGATGGTCACGGCCACCACGATGTGCACGGGCTGGTCGTCGAACCCGTCGGCCCAGTTCTCGGCGCGATAGGTGCCGTCGGGCAGCGCCGCGATGGCGTCGCGCATCGCGCGTTCGGAGCGCTCGATGATGGCGTCCGAGAGCCTGTCCACCTCTTCGAGCTCGAACTCCTGCAGGAAGCGCACCAGGTCGCGCGCGCCGACGTCGTTGCAGGCCGCCTGCGCGTACAGGTCGCCGATCGTCTCGTCGGGGACGCGCACGTTGGCGCGGATCAGCGCGACCAGGTCGGCGTTGGGCTCGCCGGCGCGGAATAGATGCATGATCGGGATCCGGATGCCCTCTTCGTAGACCTCGGTCGCGGCCGCCCCGTAGACGCGGCCGCCCACGTCCGGCGAGTGGCAGCAGGACGCGAAATAAGCGATCACGCGCCCGCCCAGGAAGACGGGCGTGAGCACGGTCATGTCGTTGATCTGGCCGGCGGTCATCCAGGGGTCGTTGGTGATCAGCACGTCGCCCGGCACCAGGCTGGTGGCGGGGACGGCGGCCAGGAAATGACGCACGCCGGTGGCCATGGCGTTGATGTGGCCGGGCGTGCCGGTGAGTGACTGCGCGACCATGTAGCCGCGCGAGTCGAAGACGCCGCAGGCGAGGTCCTGCGACTCCCGGACCACGGTCGAGAACGCCGTCCGCATGAGCGTCACCTGCTGCTCGTTGACCACCGACAGCAGGCGGTTCCAGAGCACCTCCAGGGTGAGCACGTTCATGGCCGTGTGTCCCCCTCCCCTCCGGGGAGGGGTAGGGGTGGGGTCGGCGTGACCTCCACCACCAGGTTCCAGCCCGCGTCGACAGAACAGCCGGCGCCGGGGCCGACGACCAGCGTCGATTCCCGCTCTTCCACGATCGCGGGGCCTGTGAGGCGGGTGCCGGGGCCCATCCGGTAGCGGTCGTACACCGGTACCTGGCCGATGCCGCCGAGCTCGGGCATCCAGGCCTTGCGCTCCCCCTTTCGCGCCTCGCCAGGCTCGCCAGCTACGCGCAGGTCGAGGTTGGGCCGCGGGCCCGCCGAGCGCACGCGCCAGGCCGTGATCTCCAGCGAGACGCCGGCCGGCCCCAGGCGGTCGTACAGGCGGCGGTACTCGCGCTCGAAGGCGGCGCGCAGCGCCAGCCCGTCCCCACCCCAACCCTCCCCTGAGGGGAGGGGGACTCTGATCTCGTGACCCTGGCCCAGGTAGCGCATGTCTGCCTCGCGCACGTGGGTGACCTCGCCGGCGGTCACGCCGGAGGCGGTCAGCACCGCCAGGCCCTCGGCCTCCATCTCGGCCAGCAACCCTTCGGCGCGCTCCCAGTCGAGTCCGTCCAGCGCCGCCGGCCAGGAGCGCACGAAGTCGAAGGCCAGCGGGGCGGCCAGGAACCCGATCGTGCTCAGCACGCCGGCGCCGAAAGGCGCCAGCAGTCGCGGCGAGCCGAGGGCGCGCGCTACCCGGTAGCCGTGCACCGGGCCGGCACCCCCGAACGCGAAGATGGGGAGCGCGCGCGGGTCCCGGCCACGCTCCAGGACGTGGACCCGCGCCGCGCTCGCCATGCCCTCGTTGACCGCCTGGTGGATGCCCCAGGCCGCCTCCTCCACGGTGAGGCCGAGGGGCTTGGCGACCCGGGACTCGATGGCCCGCCGGGCGGCGTCGGGGTCCAGCGCCATCCGGCCGCCCAGGAAGAAGCCGGGGTCGAGGTAGCCGAGCACCAGGTCGGCGTCCGTCACCGTCGGCTCCTGCCCGCCCAGCCCGTAGGCGGCCGGCCCGGGGTCGGCGCCGGCCGAGTCCGGGCCCACGCGAAGCAGCCCCAGCGAGTCGACGCGGGCGATCGAGCCGCCGCCGGCTCCGATCTCGATCATCTCGATGACCTGGGTCTTGATGGGCAGGCCGGACCCCTTCTTGAAGCGGTAGCGGCGATCGACCTCGAACTCGCCGGCCAGCAGCGGCTCGCCGCCCGCGATCACGGCGAACTTGGCGGTGGTGCCACCGAGGTCGAAGGAGAGCAGGTCTTCGACACCGGCCGCTCGCCCGTGATGGGCGGCGGCCAGCGCGCCCCCCGCCGGACCGGACTCCAGCAGCCGCACCGGGAACCGGCTCGCCGTCTCGGGCGTGGCGATGCCGCCGCCGGAAAGCATCAGGCGGAAGGCGCCGGCGAAGCCCATGTTCGCC
>DATCNF010000347.1:0-7169 GCA_036565325.1 Candidatus Dormiibacterota bacterium
GCGCTGGCCTGCTCCTCGCCCGCCCCCGCCCCACCCACGCTGGTGGTGGGCGAGGTCTACCCCGTGTCCGGCTCCCAGGCCAAAGGCGGCTCGGAGGAACTCGGCGGCCTCCAGGCCGCGCTCGCCCTGGCGCGCCAGGACGGAGCCTTCGGGGCCCGCCCGGTGCAGCTCCAGGTGATCCCGGTGGAGACGCCGGGCGGCGCCGCCGCTGCCGTCGACCGGCTCATCGACCAGTACCACGCCCAGGTCATAGCCGGCACCTACGGGTCCACCCTGGCGGAGGCCGCGGCGGCTCGCGCCGACGCCCGGCACACGGTCTACTGGGAGACGGGCGCGGTGGCCGACAGCATCACGCAGAACCGGCACTGGGTCTTCCGCACGGTGGCCACGGGCATGAACCTGGGGCAGACCGCGGTCCAGTTCACGGCCCGCGTCCTGGTCCCCGCCGCCGGCGTCACCGGCACGCGCGCCGTGATCGTGAGCGTGAACGACATCTACGGCCGGTCGGTGGCCGACGGCGAGGTCGCGGAAGCCGCCGCCGCCGGCATCCAGGTGGCCGCGCGCTTGGAGTACGATCCCGGCTCCTTCGACGCCGCGGCGATCGCCCGCCAGGTGGCCGCGGCGGGCGCCGACTGGGTCTGGGACGTCAGCTACATCGACGACGGCATCGCCATCTGGCGCCAGCTCTACGCCCAGGACGTCCACATGCGGGCCGCGGTCGGCACCTCCTCCGCCTTCTGCATGAGCCAGTTCGGCTCCACCCTGGGCAGCGAGGCGGTGGGCGTGTTCGCGGCCGACAAGCCGGACGGGACGATCAACCCGGCCGCCCTCTCCCCGAGCGGCGCCGCGCTGCTGACCCGGGCCCGGGTCGCCTACCAGGGCGAGCTCACGATCCCGGCGGTGGCCGGCTTCGTGGGCGGCTGGACGCTCTTTCACGATGTGGTGCCGCGGCTGCCGCAGACAGTCACCTCCGAATCGCTGCGCGCGGCCGCGCTGGCGGTGGACGTGCCGGTGGGCTCGGAGATCAACGGTGGCGGGGTCAAGTTCGCCGCCTCAGGCGTGAACGCCGGGCAGAACCAGCGCGCCGCCTCGGTGGTGGGCCAGTGGCAGCCGGGTCCCGTGATGAGGGTCGTCTATCCGGGTGGGTACGCCGTGGCCGCGCCGATCGCATCTTCGCGCTGACCGAAACCCCACCCCAGCCCACCCCGGCCCGGCGGGGGAGGGGGACTCAGAGCGTGCGCTGGACCAGCGTGATGTCCATCCAGCGGTCGAACTTGAAGGCGCAGTCGCGGATCGTGCCCACGACCTCAAAGCCCAGCCCCTGGTGCAGCTTGATGCCCGCCTGGTTGTCGGTTGCCATGCTGGCCACGATCGTCTTGCAGCCGCTGCCCTTGGCCTCCTCGATCAGGCGGCTCAGCAGCTCGCGACCGATGCCCCGCCCCTGGTGCACGGGGTCGACGTAGACCAGGTCCTCGACCACGTCGAAGCCGCGCTGCTTCCAGGGCAGCAGTCGCGCCCAGCCCAGCACGCCCTGCTCGTCGACCGCCACCAGCAGGATGTTCCGGCTGGCGTGGGTGTCCCACCAGGACTCGGCCTCCTCCACGTCCAGCGGCTCGGAGTCGATGGTGGCGAAGGTCTGGTTGACCGCCCAGTTGTAGATGCCGACCACGGCGGGGAAGTCCTCGTGGGTGGCGGCGCGGATCTCGAACGTGGAGGTGGAGGCCATGGCTTGATTATTTCAGCGCCACCGGGGACCGGGTTTCGCGGTTGACCTCGAGCGAGAACACGTCCGGCCGCCCGTAGTGGCCCGCGACGTCCAGAGTCCGGCGGGCGGCGTCGGATGCCGCCGGGTCGCAGTCCGCGTAGAGGATCCCATGCTCCTCGTGCAGCGGCCCCGCGACCAGCTTGCCCCCGGGATCGACGATCACGGAGTCGCCGGGGTTGAACCACTCGGCGAGATCGGGAAAGAGGCGGGCGCGCTCGGGAAAGCCCTTGGGGATGTCGTGGCCGCGCATCGCGGTCCCGTTGCCCAGCACCCAGCAGCGGCCCTCGAGCGCGATGTGGCGCATGGTCGACACCCAGCCGCTGCCGGCGTCCCAGGTCGGCGCCAGGTAGATCTCCACACCCTGTGCAAAGAGCGCGAAGCGCGCCAGCGGCATGTAGTTCTCCCAGCAGATCAGCCCGCCCACGCGCCCGGCGGGCGTCTCCACCACCCGCAGCCCGCCGCCGTCCCCCATGCCCCAGACCATGCGCTCGGGGTTGGTGGGAACCAGCTTGCGGTGGTGATTGAGGACCTCGCCATCCGGCCCCACCAGCACCATCGCGTTGTAGAGGGTGCCCCGGCTGAAGCTGTCGCGCTCGTGGATGGGCGCCAGCACCGTTACCCGGTGCTTGCGCGCTGCCGCCTGCACCGGCTTCAGGTGGCCGGCGCCGAGCTCGACCGAGTTCTCCAGCAGCCGGCGGTGGATCGTCGCGCTGAGCTCATAGTCGCTGCCCGGCGCCAGCCGCCAGATCCACTCCGGGTAGCCCGGCACAAAGGCCTCGGGGAAGGTGACCAGGCGGGCGCCGCCCGCGGCCGCCTCGCCGAGCAGGTCGACCATGCGGGCGAGGCTGGCCTCGCGGTCGAGCAGGACGGGCGGGTGCTGGACCACGGCGACGCGATGGGGCGCCGCCGGGGCTGCGCGCGGACGGCGGGCCATGGCCGGAGGCTACTCCATCCGGTTGTCGGTGGAGAGCAGGACGGCGTCGACGCCGAGGTCGGCCCGCAGGCGGGCGTCGAGCACGACGCCGACCTCGCCGCCCCGCGACTCCAGGACCGGCCCGTACTTCTCCAGCATCACGCCGGAGAGCGCGTTGGCGGCCTCGCCGTAGTCCACGGTGACCGCCTGGTCGATGGCGAAGGGCTCGGGGCCGCCGAGCTCCCGCAGCCAGTAGCCCATCGGCCACCACTCGCCGTGGGGCGTCTTGCGGAGGTGGCTGTTGCCGCACCAGACCAGCACCCGGTCGGTGGCCGGCGCCTGGTGCAGGAGGGCCAGCAGGTTCTCGGCCTGCCGCCGCTCGCGCCAGTTCGTGAAGGGCATGGCGTGGGTGTCGCGGAGGAGGTCGGCGGGCGCGCGATGGATCTCCGCCTCATAGCCGGCGAGGGTGAACCCCAGCTGGCGGGCCGAGTCCATCAGCAGCGCCATCTCGGGCTGGGCCAGGTAGGGGCTCTCCATCCCGGGCGGCGCGCCGCCGGGAGGCCCCAGGGCCTCCATGGCCAGCACCCGGGCTCCGGATTCCATGGCCGCGGGCAGGACCCGGCGCCCGACCGTCCGGGTTCGCACGCAGCGCCGGTGGCCGTCGTGGGCCTCGTTCATGATCACCACCCGCGACCGCCGAAAGCCCTCCCGGACCAGGTCCTCGGCGGTCAGCCAGTGGGCGGTCTCGGCGGCCGGCAGGTCCACCTAGAGATCCTCGTAGAACGAGCGCACCCGGCGCTCGAGACGGGGTATCGCCTCGCTTACCACCCACTTCTGGAAGTGCTCGCTGTCCTGGTGCGCCTGGAAGGCGGCATCGTCGCGGTAGCGCTCGTACAGGACGAAGTCGCGGGGGTCCTCCTTCGAGCGATGGGCGTAGTAGTGCTCGCAGCCGGGCTCGGCCTGGGTGGCCGGGACCATGTGGCGCAGCACCTCGGCGACGCGCGCTTCCTCGCCCTCGCGCGCCCTCCAGGTGACCACCAGTGTCGTGCTCATACTTCTCCTCCGCTGTGCCTTCCCGCCCGGATTGGCTGCTCGTCGACGGCTCGAGCCTGATCTTTCGAGCCTATTTCGGCGTCCCCAACACCATCCGCGCGCCCGATGGCCGGTTGGTGAACGGGGTGCGCGGGTTTCTCGACATGCTCGCGCGGCTGATTTTCGCGCGCCGGCCCCAACGCTTGGCGGTCGCCTCCGATGAGGACTGGCGGCCCCAGCATCGGGTAGACCTGATTCCGTCCTACAAGGCGCATCGCGTGGCCGAGCCCATTCCGCCCGAGCTCGATCCCCAGATGCCGCTGATCACCGCCGTCCTGGACGCCCTGGGCATCGACTTCGTGGGCGCGCCCAAGCTGGAGGCCGAGGATGTGATCGCCTCCTGGGTCGAGCAGCTGGAGGGCGCCCGGATCGAGATCCTTTCCGGTGACCGCGACCTCTTCGCGCTGATTCGGGATCCGCTGGTGCGGGTGCTCTACCCGGAGAAGGGCGGACTCGCCGAGGTGGACGAGGTAGAGGTGAAGCGGCGCTACGGCATTCCCGGCCGCCTCTACGCCGATTTCGCGGTGCTCCGCGGTGATCCCTCGGACGGGCTGCCGGGCTTGCCCGGCGTGGGCGCCAAGACCGCGGCCACGCTGGTCAACAAGCACCACGGGGTGCCGGGACTGCTGGAGGCGGGCCGCCTCTCGGCCGCCGACGCCGACTACGTGCGGAAGGCCATGGAGGTGGTCAAGCCCGGCAGCCCGGTGCCGGTGCCGGTCCCGGCCGGCATCCGAGACAAGTACCCGGACCACCCGGAGCGCCTGGTCGCGCTCTCCGAGGAGCTCGGCCTCGACTCCTCGCTCGAGAAGCTGCTCCAGGCGCTGGCGACTAAACGGTAGGCGCGCCCAGGCCACCTTCGGCCAGGGCCACGGCTTCGTCCTCGCCGGGCCAGGGCGGCGAGGTGTAGCAGAGGAAGCGGAGGGCCCCGGTCGCGGCGGCGGCAAACTGGAACGGCTGGCCGGTCGGGATCACGACCCGCGATCCCGGGCCGACCTCGGTCACGGCGCCGCCGACCCACACCCGCCCGTCGCCCTCCAGGAAGAACCAGATCTCCTCCACCGTCCGGTGCCGGACCGGCCTGGAGACCGCGCCCGCCGGCAGCGTCACCTCCACCAGGCTGGCGCGCTGGGCGTCGGTCACCAGCAGCCGGATCCGGGAGCCGTCGGGCGCGATGGTTTCGCTCACGGGCGCCGAATCTTAACGAGCGACGTTCCCCTGCGGACCGGCCTCGCCTAGCCTGGCGGCAACCTCTCCTCGAACCTCTCTCCCCCCTAGCCGGGCGGCGGGGCCTTCGCCGGCCTCGCCGCCGTACCTTTGGGCGAGTGAACGACCCCGGGCTCTGCGCGTCGTGCAGGCACCACCGCATCGTCAAGGGCACCCAGAGCGACTTCTGGATGTGCCGGCGCTCGGCCCTGGACGCCCGCTTTCCCCGCTACCCCCGCCTGCCCGTCCTCAGCTGCCCCGGCTACGAGGCTATTTCAGGCGCGGGTCCAGAGCGTCCCGAAGACCGTCGCCCACCAGGTTGAACGCGAGCACGGCGCCGAAGATGGCCAGGCCGGGCAGGGTCACCAGCTTGGCGTCGGTGAAGATGTAGGTCCGCGCCTCGCCCAGCATCGAGCCCCACTCCGGCGTGGGCTTCTGGACTCCCAGACCCAGGAAGCCGAGGCCGGCGGCGACCAGGATGGCGGCGCCCAGCTGCAGGGTCGCCTGCACGATCACCGGCGCCAGCGAGTTGGGGATCACGTGGCGGAGGAGGATCAGCCAATTGGGCACGCCCAGCGCCCGCGCGGCCTCCACGTACGGGAGCTCGCGAATCGAGAGGGCCGAGGCGCGCACCAGGCGGATGAAGATCGGGATCGAGCTGACGCCGACCGAGATGATGACGTTGCGCAGGCCCACGCCCAGGCCCGCCACCAGTGCCAGCGCCAGCAGGATGCCGGGGAAGGAGAGCAGCACGTCGGTCAACCGCTGCACCAGCAGGTCGACCCAACCCCCGAAGTAGCCCGAGATGGCGCCCAGCGGCAGTCCCGCGCCGAGCCCGATGGCGACCGCCAGGAAGCCCAGGTAGAGCGTGTAGCGAGCGCCATAGAGGAGCATCAGGAACTCGTCCCGGCCGAGGTCGTCGGTGCCCAGGAAATGGTGGGTAGAAGGGGACTGGAACTGGTCGCGCAGGATGTCGTGGCCCGGATCGAAGGGCGCCACCACCGGGCCTAAGAGGGCCAGCAGCAGGTAGATCCCCAGGATCACCAGCCCCACCAGCGCGCTCGGCGAGCGGCGGAGCTTGGACCAGAAACGGCCGCGGGCCGTCTGGGCGCCGAACTCCGGCGCGGTCAGGCCCGAGAGGAGGTCAGCTGTATCTAATGCGCGGATCGACATAGGCGTACAGGAGGTCGACCAGCAGGTTGACGAAGATGAAGGCCACGGCCAGCATCAGCACCACGCCCTGCACCACCGGGTAGTCGCGCGAGAAGATCGAGTCCACCAGCAGGCGGCCCACGCCCGGCCAGCTGAAGACGGTCTCCGTGAGCACCGCGCCGCCGATCAGCGCGCCGAACTGGAGGCCGATCACGGTCACCACCGGCAGCAGCGCGTTGCGCAGGGCGTGCTTGACCAGGACCGTGCGCAGGGGCGCTCCCTTGGCGCGGGCGGTGCGCACGAAGTCCTGCCCCAGCACCTCCAGCATGGCGGACCGCGACTGGCGCGCCACCAGGGCCAGCGAGAACATGGCCAGCGTCACCGAGGGCAGTACGAAGCCCAGCGGATCCTGCGCGCCCGCGGCGGGGAAGACGTGGATCTCGATCGAGAACACGATGATCAGCATCAGGCCCAGCCAGTAGACCGGCATCGAGAGCCCGAACACGGCCAGCCCCGAGATCAGGAGGTCGAGCGGGCTGCCGCGCCGCGTGGCCGCGATCACGCCCAGGGTGACGCCGATCAGGACCGAGAGAACGGTGCTGATGGCCGCCAGCTCGAGCGTGTATGGGAGGCGGCTGAAGATCTCCTCGGTCACCGGCGCCCCGGTGCGCGTGGAGACGCCGAGATTGCCGGTGAGCAGGTGCGTCATGTAGGTCACGTACTGGACGTAGAGCGGCTGGTCGAAGCCGAACTGGTGGCGGATCCGCTCAACGTCCTCGGGGGTCGCCAGCACGCCGGCGATGGTGCGCGCCGGGTCGCCCGGCAGCAGGCGCACGAGCAGGAAGATCACCGTGGCCACCCCGAAGATGGTCGGGATGGAGATCAGGACCCGGCGTGCGACGTAAGTCAGCACGCCGGGCTCTCAGTCAGTGAACCGGCCTAGGCCGGTGCGGCGAACCGGGTGTCGAACTTCTCGTTCGGGAAAGCGCCCACGCCGGTGACCTTGGCGCTGTAGACGATCGGGAAGCTCTGGTTGTAGAGGAA